>JBAWGM010000169.1:0-4376 GCA_049592895.1 Thiobacillaceae bacterium
CGACTGGGCCGAGAACCGCGCCAACATTCCGCAGGACGTGATCCGCCGCACCATCGGCAAAGTGTTCGAGGGCATGTATTCGACCCCGGTGCGCGACAAGTTCCGCACCCGGATCGAGAAGGGCGCCAACGGCGGCACAGAAATCTACATCAGCCACCGTGGCATGGAGGAAATCTATACGAGTGAGGGCAAGGATCAGACGAAGTGGCAGCCGCGTCCGGCCGACCCGGAACTGGAGGCGGAGATGCTGCGCCGCCTGATGGTGCGTTTCGGCGTGGATGAGGCGCAGGCCAAGAGCATGCTGGCCAAGCAGACCACCCCGGAGCAGGCCCGCATCGTCAAAAACGGGGATGTCGCCAGTCTGGAACTGGATGAAGCCTTTGACCGGGCCTGGCGCAGGGTCGGACTGGCTCTGGATCGGGTCGGCTTTGCGGTGGAAGACCGCGACCGGACCAAGGGGGTTTATTATGTGCGCTACATCGACCCTGAAATCGACAATGCAAGCAAGAAGGACGACGGTTTCCTGTCCAAGTTGGCCTTCTGGAAGAGCAAGAAAGATCAGAACTCGCCCCAACTGCAGATCGTGGTGGCGGAAGCGGGCGAGAAGAGTCACGTGACGGTGGAGGCCGAAAAGGGAAAAACCGTCGACAGCGCGACGCGAAACCGCATCATCAACCTGCTGCATAAAGAACTGAAATGATCCGCTTCGCCAGCCTGGGCAGCGGCAGCGAAGGCAACGGGCTGGTGGTGGAGGCAGGTCGGACCCGCGTCCTGCTGGATTGCGGGTTTGGCTTGAGCGAGACTGCACAGCGCCTTGCCCGCCTGGGCCTGGCGCCGCAACAGTTGTCCGCCATCGCGGTCACCCACGAGCACTCGGATCACATCGGCGGCGTGGCGCGATTTGCCCGCAAGCATGGATTGCCGGTCTGGCTCACCCACGGCACGCGCATCATGTGGGAGACTCAGGAGGACAGTTTGCCGGAAATGCGGATCTTCGACAGCCACAGCAGCTTTGTGGTGGAGGAAGTGGAAATTCGCCCCTACCCGGTGCCGCACGATGCGCGCGAACCGGTGCAGTTCGTGTTCTCTGACGGCGGCACAAGCTTGGGGGTGCTGACTGATGCCGGGTGCATCACGCCGCACATCGAGGCCATGTTAAGCGGACTGGATGCCCTGGTGCTGGAGTGCAATCACGACAGCCAGATGCTGCGCGACGGGCCGTATCCTTTGGGACTCAAGCAGCGGGTGGGGGGACGCCTGGGGCATCTGGAGAATGGCCAGGCCGCGGCTTTGCTGAAACAAGTGGATTGTTCGCGGTTCAAGCATGTCTTGGCCGCGCATATTTCCAAAAAGAACAATACGCCGGCCCTGGCCCGCAGGGCGCTGGCCGAAGCGCTTGATTGCGCGGAGAAGTGGGTAGGCGTGGCCCGCCAGGAGGACGGATTTGACTGGCGGTCGATTTGATGTGACCGCAGTGTGCGCGGAGTTCGCAGAGCTTATTCGCTCTTGCAAAATCCGGCGTCCTCTGCGAACTTCGCGGTAAGAGGTTTATTGCTGCATTGAAAGACGGAATGAGTTTTGCAGACTTGGGCTTACGCCCCGAAATACTTAATGCCCTGGCCGATTGCGGCTACAAGGAACCGACGCCGATTCAGGCGGCGGTGATTCCTGTCGCGCTGCAGGGCCAGGATATTCTTGCCGCGGCGCAGACCGGCACCGGCAAGACCGCCGGATTTGCCCTGCCCCTTATCGAGCGTCTGGCGCCCCAGGCCAATAGCAGCACTTCGCCGGCCAAGCATCCGATCCGTGCCCTGATCCTGACCCCCACGCGTGAGTTGGCAATCCAGGTGGAAGAGAGCATCAAGACCTACATCAAATACCTGCCGCTGCGTTCCCTGGTGGTGTATGGCGGGGTCAACATCGATACCCAGATACCGATTCTCAAGACCGGGGTGGAGATCCTGGTGGCCACGCCCGGCCGGCTGCTCGACCACGTGCAGAACAAGACCCTGAACCTGTCCCAGGTAAACGTGCTGGTGCTGGATGAAGCGGACCGCATGCTGGACATGGGCTTCATGCCCGACCTCAAGCGCATCATCACCCTGTTGCCCGTCATGCGCCAGAACATGATGTTCTCCGCCACCTTCCCGGATGAAATCCAGCGTCTGGCAAACAGCATCCTGAAAAATCCGCAACGCATTGAAGTAGCACGCCGCAATGCGGTGGCGGACAACCTGACTGAAATCGTTCATCCGGTGCATCACGAACGCAAGCGCGCCCTGCTGGTGCATCTGGTCAAGAGCCGCCAGCTTAGCCAGGTGCTGGTCTTCACCGGCACCAAGATCGGCGCCAACCGCCTGGCCAACGAGCTGAACAAGGCCGGCCTGCATGCCACCGCCATCCACGGGGACAAGTCGCAGCAGGAGCGGATCAAGGCCCTGGATGCCTTCAAAGCCGGAGAGGCGCATATCCTGGTGGCCACCGACGTCGCTGCTCGCGGCCTCGATATCGAGGCCCTGCCGCATGTGGTGAACTACGATCTGCCCCACAATGCCGAGGACTATGTGCACCGCATCGGCCGCACCGGCCGCGCCGGCGCCAGCGGCGAGGCACTGTCCCTGGTGTCGGAAAGCGAAACGCGCTATCTGAAGGACATAGAAAGGCTTCTGGGCCGGACCATCGAGCAGCAATTGGTTGCAGGATTTTCTCCTGGCGCCGCGGAAGTTCCTGCCTATCGGGCGCCCGCAGCGCAGCCGGCCCCACCTCCGTCCACGCCACGGCCTGCGATTGTTTCCAGCCCCGTGCCGCACAAGCCCCCTGCGAGGCAGGTTGCGGCGCTTTTCATCCCGCCCGCACCGCGCCCGGAATGAACGCAGATTCCCGCCTGATCGAGCTGGCACGCCAGCCGGAACAGGACTGGGATCTGGGCTATGGCGCACTGTTGATTGCCGCGGCCGAGTACCCGGACCTGGATGTGGGCTTTTACCAAGCGCGGCTGGATCAGCTCGGACACAAGGCAGCCAGCCGCATGCCGGACACCGACGACTGGGCGGAGAAGCTGTCGGCCTTCAACGACTTTCTGTTTCAGGAAGAAGGCTTCCAGGGCAATGACGGGGATGACTTCGAGCCCAAAAACAGCTACCTCAACGACGTGCTGGATGGGCATATCGGCATTCCCATTTCGCTCGCGCTGGTCATGATGGAAGTGGGCCGCCGTGCCGGCCTGGCTTTTCAGGGCGTCTCGTTCCCCGGCCATTTCCTGGTCAAGCTTGCAGTGCCGGGCGGCGAAGTGGTGATCGACCCGTTCCATGGCGGACTGGCGCTGAGTGTCGAGCGGATCGAGGCGCGGCTCAAGGAAATGTATCCCGATCCACCGCGGCCCGAACTGGCCAACGTGCTGAGCACTGCGGACAAGCGCGAAATCCTCTGCCGAATGCTGCGTAACCTCAAGCGCTATTACGTGCAGGAGGAAGCAGACGACAAAGCACTGGGCGTGATGAACCAGTTGCTTATCCTCGATCCGGACAACCTGGGCGAGCAGCGCGAGCGGGGAGCGCATTACCTGCGCATGGAAGCCTATCGCGCCGCCCTGGCCGACCTTTCCCATTGCCTGGAACAAGCCGGCATCGATGACGACATCGAAACCCTGCGCATGCAGGTCAGCAATCTGCGCATGAGGGTGGCGCGGCTGAATTAGTCTTGCCGTCATTGCGTGCGACGCGAGGCAATCCAGAAAATGCAAGACTGATCAATCCGACCCCACTTCCATGTCCTGGGAACTTCTTCTGCTCCTGCCCATAGGCGGGTTCCTCTACTGGTGGATGGACAATCTAAAGGCGCGGGAAATCGCGGTCCAGGTGGGCAAGCACGCCTGCCGCGACCGCGGCCTGCAATTTCTCGATGACACCGTTGCCCTGGCCAAGACCGCGTTCAGGCGCGACGCGGACGGCGCCCTGACCTTGCTGCGCATCTACCGCTTCGAGTTTTCCGACACCGGCGACAACCGCCGCGACGGCGATGTCACCCTGCTGGGGAAGAAAGTGGAATGGGTAAGAGTGGGGGACGAGATGATGGAGGGGAACGCTGGCGTGGTTCCGTTCCAGCGCACGATTCACTAGCGGAACGTGGCAGTTCAATCGACACGCCGGTGCAGTTGATGGAAGATTGAGCCATGAAAGAGAAAGTCACCAAGTCCAAGGGCAATGTTTTCGCCGATCTCGACTTTCCTCCGGAGGAGGCGGCGATTCTGGCAATGCGCGCTGAGCTGATGGCGCAAATGCGGCTGACCATCGAAAAGCGCAACTGGACGCAGGCGGAAGCAGCCAAAAATCTGGGTGTGAGCCAGTCGCGCATATCCGATCTGATGCGCGGAAAAT
>JBAWGM010000170.1:0-4716 GCA_049592895.1 Thiobacillaceae bacterium
ATTGCTTGGGAATACCGCCCCCAATCCGGCTTCCGCTCCCCGCTGCGGGAATCAGGGCGTAATGCTTGCTTTCCATAAGCGGGGGATTATCCCGTGCCCACTGAGATTGGAGCAAGGCGAATCGACGGGCCGGTATAATTGGGGTTTTATTCGCTCCCTCTCCGTGCTCGGCAGTCTTCCCGAATCAGGTCAAAAAATGCGGATCAGCGGACTGGCTGGCGCCATGGATGCGCTTTTCCTCAGCCGCCTGGTCAGCCGCAAACCCTTGCTGGTTCTGTGCGCCACTGCTTGGGATGCCCAGCGGCTGGTGGACGAAATCAACTGGTTCAACCCCGATCTCAAACCCGCTCTGTTTCCCGACTGGGAAACCTTGCCCTACGATACCTTCTCGCCTCATCCTGACCTGATTTCCGACCGCCTGGCCACGCTATATCAGTTATCCAGGAGTGACTTCCGCGTGGTTGCTGTTCCCCTGACCACCGCACTGACCCGACTGCCGCCCGCCGAGTTTCTCGCCGCCCATACCTTTTTCCTCAAGCAGGGCGACCGGCTGGATGAAGCCGCCTTCCGCGAACAAATGCGTCTGGGTGGATACAGCCACGTGAATCAGGTGTATTCACCCGGGGAGTTCAGCGTCCGCGGAGGGCTGATCGACCTGTTTCCCATGGGAAGCCCCCTGCCTTACCGGATTGACCTGTTCGACAACGAGATAGAAAGCCTTCGCGCGTTTGATGTGGACTCCCAGCGCACTATTTACCCGGTCCAGGAAATCCGCCTGCTGCCCGCCCGGGAGTTTCCGCTGGACGAGACCGGCATCAGCCGGTTCCGGCAGAATTTCCGCGCGCGCTTCGAAGGCGATCCCTCCCGATCCCGCCTTTACAAGGACGTCAGTAATGGTCTGGCGCCCGCCGGCATCGAATATTACCTGCCCCTCTTCTTCGAGCGCACCGCGAGTCTGTTTGATTATCTGCCGTCCGATACGATCGTCTGCCTGCACGGAAACGCCGATCAGGCAGCGCAGCAATTCTGGCGGGACACCCAGAGCCGCTACAAGCTGATGCGCGGCGATCCGGATCGCCCGCTGCTGCCGCCTGAAGAGTTGTTCCTCAGCGGCGAGGAGGTTTTTCTCCAGATCAAGCGCTTCGCCCGTCTCGACCTTGAGGCCACAGGCGCAGGGCCGGCCCATGCCTTGCCGCCGGTGGACGTGGACCGGCGTGCGCCTCATCCCTTGACCAAGCTGCAGGCCTTTGTCTCTTCCTGGCCTGGCAAAATCCTGCTCGTTGCGCACAGCCCCGGCAGACGGGAAACGCTGGCGGAGTTCTTTGCCGATCACGGCCTTGTCTCCTCGCCCTGCGAAAACTGGACCCAGTTTGTCGGCCAGGTTGCGCCCTTGCAGCTTGCCAGCGCCCCCTTGTCGGCAGGATTCATTGCGACAGTGGAAAACTTTGCGGTCATTACCGAAACCGAGCTTTACGCGCTGCCGCCTCGCAGCCGGCCGGGCCGGGCGAAACAGGTCACCCAGGTAGAGGGGCTGCTGCGCGATCTTTCCGAGCTGAAAATCGGCGACCCGGTGGTGCATGCCCAGCACGGCGTGGGCCGCTATATGGGGCTGATCACGCTGGACACTGACAGCGGCCCGAGCGAGTTCCTGCATCTGGAATATGCCGGCAGCGACAAACTTTATGTCCCGGTGGCGAATCTGGGGGCCATCTCCCGCTACAGCGGCGCCGACGCCGAACATACGCCGCTGCACAAGCTTGGTACCGAACAGTGGGAAAAAGCACGCCGCAAAGCCATGCGAGCGGCCCGCGACACGGCCGCCGAATTGCTCAATCTTTATGCCCGACGGGCTGCCCGGCCGGGGCACGCGTTTACGCTGAACCATCGCGACTATCAGGAATTCGCCGAATCCTTCGGCTTCGAGGAAACGCCGGACCAGGAAGGCGCGATCCAGGCGGTAGTCGCCGACATGATCGCGGGCAAGCCGATGGACCGCCTGATCTGCGGCGACGTGGGCTTCGGCAAGACTGAAGTGGCGCTGCGTGCTGCCTTCGTCGCGGTCATGGGGGGAAAACAGGTGGCCGTGCTGGTGCCCACCACGCTGCTGGTGGAGCAGCACTTCCAGAACTTCACCGACCGCTTCTCTCCCTGGCCGGTCAAGCTGGCGGAACTGTCTCGCTTCCGCACCGCGAAGGAGCAGCAGGCGGCCCTCGATGCGCTGAAAGGCGGGACCATCGACATTGTCATCGGCACTCACCGGCTGCTGCAGAAGGATGTGGAATTTGCCCGGCTGGGCCTGATCATCATCGATGAGGAACACCGCTTCGGCGTGCGCCAGAAGGAGCGGCTCAAGGCCCTGCGTGCGGAAGTAGACATCCTGACCCTCACCGCGACGCCAATTCCGCGCACCCTTGCCATGTCCCTCGAAGGCATTCGTGATTTCTCCATCATCGCGACCGCCCCGCAAAAGCGCCTGGCGGTGAAAACCTTCGTCCGCCCGGAATCCCCCGGCCTCATCCGCGAAGCCGTCCTGCGCGAACTCAAGCGCGGTGGCCAGGTATTTTATCTCTACAACGAGGTGGACAGCATCCAGCGCATGCGCGAAAAGCTCGAAAAGCTCGTGCCTGAAGCCCGTATCGGCGTGGGTCATGGCCAGATGCCGGAACGCGAGTTGGAGCATGTGATGCGGGACTTCTACCAGGGACGCTTCAACCTGTTGCTGTGCACCACCATCATCGAAACCGGCATCGACATTCCCACTGCCAATACCATCCTGATCCACCGTTCCGACAAATTCGGCTTGGCGCAGTTGCATCAGTTGCGCGGCCGTGTGGGCCGCTCCCACCACCAGGCATTTGCCTATTTGCTAGTGAACGACGATCAGACCCTGACCGCACAGGCCCGCAAACGCTTGGAGGCAATTCAAGTGATGGAGGAATTGGGCGCGGGGTTTCAACTGGCCATGCATGATCTGGAAATCCGGGGCGCCGGCGAAGTGCTGGGCGAAAGACAAAGCGGCGACATGCTGGAAGTGGGTTTTTCCCTGTTCAATGACATGTTGGCCGCGGCAGTGGACAGCCTGAAAACAGGCAAGGAGCCTGATCTGGCCCAACCTTTGGGGGTCGTATTTGAAATCAATCTGCACCAGCCCGCCCTGCTGCCGGAAACCTATTGCGCCGACGTGCACGAACGGCTGATCATCTACAAACGGCTGGCAAACTGCAAGACCGCGGAGGAAATTACCCAGCTCGCCGAGGAACTCATCGACCGCTTCGGCCTGCTGCCCGAACCCGCGAAAACCCTGCTTGAAGGTCACAAGCTGAGGCTGGCCGCCAAAATGCTGGGCGTCAGCCGGCTGGATATCAGTCAGGACGGCGTGGTGCTGCAATTCATCAAGAACCCGCCGATCAATCCGGTTAAGATTCTGCAGATGGTGCAAACTCGGGCCGATCTGAAACTGGCAGGTCCCGATCGACTGCGCCTGCAATGCACATTACCCGACCTCGCCGCAAAAACCAGCACGGCCAGCCGCCTGCTCGCGGAACTGAATTCTCCATAGAAACCTTATCCACACCATGAGCCTTATTCGCCCTTTTCCCGCCCTGCGACCCGCCGAAAACCGTGCTGCAGAAGTGATCGCTCCGCCCTATGACGTGCTCTCCACTGCCGAAGCGCGGGTGCGCGCGCAGGGCAGGCCTTACAGCTTCCTCCATATCTCCAAGCCGGAGATCGACCTGCCGGAAGACACTGATCCCTATGCGCCGGAGGTTTATGAAAAGGCAGCGCAGAATCTCGAGGCGATGATCGCGGCCGGCGTGCTGAAACAGGATGAAGCACCCTGTTACTACGTATACCGCATCCAGATGGGCGCGCACGTACAGACCGGGATCGTGGCGGCCGCGAGCGTGGCAGATTACGATACCAACCGCATACGCAGACACGAGCTTACCCGCCCCGACAAGGAGGATGACCGCGTGCGCCAGATCGATGCCACGAACGCACAAACCGGCCCAGTGCTGCTTGCCTATCGCGACGTCCCAGAGGTGGATGCGATCCTGGCCAAAACCGCCCAGGGCACGCCGGCTTCCGAGGCGGTGGCGGATGACGGAGTGAGGCACAAGCTTTGGGTCATGCACGATGCGGCAGACAGCAAACGTATCTGCGCGCTGTTTGACAAAATGACCGCGCTCTACATTGCCGACGGTCATCACCGCTCGGCCTCAGCCTCGCGCATTTGCGCAGCGCGCAGGGCCGCCAATCCAGGACACAACGGCACGGAAGCCTACAACGCCTTCCTGACGGTGATTTTCCCTGCGCATGAAATGCGCATCATGGATTACAACCGCGTCATCACCGATCTGAATGGCCTGACGACAGAGGCTTTCCTGGACCGGATCAGTCGCGCCTTTGAGCTCGAACCTGCCGCCGCAGCGGTCAAGCCAACGCAACCCGGCGAATTTGGCTTGTATCTGGCCGGCCATTGGCACAGGCTCAGGATCAAGTCGGAATTGGTCCCCAATGGCGACCCGGTCGCGCGTCTGGACGTGAGCCTGCTGCAGAACAACGTCATCGCACCCATACTGGGTATCCAGGACCCACGTCGCGACAAGCGCATCGACTTCGTCGGCGGCATCCGCGGTCTGGGCGAACTGGAACAGCGCGTCAACAGCGGCAAGATGGCGCTGGCCTTTTCGCTTCATCCGACCCGGATGGAAG
>JBAWGM010000171.1:0-4730 GCA_049592895.1 Thiobacillaceae bacterium
CCGAGCTTGGGTGTTTGGCCGTGTGGTGCCCCGGGCGGCACCTTGAACCATTCACTGCTGTAGGGCAGTTCAACCGTGCTATGGAAACTGAATTTGGTTGAGTAACTCAATCCAGCGAGTTGGTACGCCGCTGTCTCATGGTCGGCGATGAGAAATTCTCCCGAACGGAGTTGGTCAGTTTTCTGACTGGTGCCGTACGCCACCCATACAATGAAATGGGGCGCTTGATCGTCAAATACCTTGACGATCAAAGCGGGCCGAGGCTTTGGCCCCGGCTCAATCCCTTTATTTTCCGGGAAGTGACACCATACGATCTCGCCGGCTTCCGGAGCAGGCCACCAATATTTCCCCACGCCTCAGAACAAGCTCGATTTGACCGATTTTGCGCGGCCTTTAGGGGCCGCTTTGCGAATTGCGGCCAACTGTGCAGGCGTTAGTTCGCCATCGTCGGCTTCGTAGGCCGGCAACACTTCTTTTGCAAGCTTACGCAAAGCATAGTGAATCACTTGCGTTTCCCCTGTGAAGCCGAGATATTCGGCCAGTTTTTCCACGGTTGAACGGCTGACGCCGTTCTGCGTGTCCGTAGGCCGAAAACGCAGTAATAGTTGATCGGGTTTCACTGTCGTCGTCATGATGTTCTTGGAGACCGTAAAAGATATATTCAATATATCTTTCGATGTTGCCATTGTCAAGCGACCCTGAACACAGGGTTATCACATCCTTAAATCGCGCTGGAAAGAAGCCGCGAAAGGGGCGTTATTTGTTTTCCCTAGCGCGGGCGAGAGAGGGCACCTTACAGAACCCAGGAGGGGTTGGAAGCGTGTCTTGGAGCGAGCAGGGCTGGACAATCTACGAATCCATGACCTTCGGCGCACACTGGGAAGTTGGCAGGCCAAAACGGGCGCATCCATGGCAATAATCGGCAAGAGTCTGAACCACAAGAACCAGGCTACCACGGCAATTTATGCCCGACTCGACATGGATCCAGTGCGCGAATCGGTGGAGCGTGCCACAAGTGCGATGCTGACTGCCGGCGGGTTAAAGCCAGCTGGTGAAGTCGTGAAGCTAAAGAGATGACGCCACACTTCCCACCACCAAAAGTGGTGTAAGGTGTCGCTCCCTGCCAAGGGGGCATGCCTGGACGGGCCACAGCGTCATCTTCATAGTCACCGACGAGAGCGACTTTGTGCGAGGCAATGCCGCTTCAAATAGCTAGGAGTCGACCGACCACTGCTTCGACGCCCCGGCTCCCGGAGGGGTATGCTTTGCGCGGCTCGGACGGCAAGCCGAACAAGAACTTCTGGCAAGATGTCCAAGGCGTTTCGACTACGCCATTCTTATGGAAGCAAGGCTGGCATTGGACTTGACGTTAAGGAAAACGTCATCAAGGTTTGTTCCCGCCAATTGTCCGAAATAAGATCACAATTTTCGGACAGTCAGGCCTTGCTAAACGTCCGAAAAACATGTACAAATATCGGACAGGATAAAGCCATGTCTGATCTCAAATCCACCATCGCTGCGCAAATCGATGCTGCCGGCCCAGGCCAAGTCTGGGTACCGACCGACTTCGTTCTCCTCGGCAACCGTGACGCCATCGACAAGACCCTGCAACGCATGGTGCAGGCCGGCGACCTGCGCCGCATCGACCGGGGTCTGTACGACCGGCCGACGCTCAACAGACTGACGAAGCGACCTACCGCCCCGGACTATCGTGCTGTGGTGGATGCCATTGCGCGTCGCGACCAACTGCGCCTGCTGGTGGACGGCATGACCGCCGCCAACGATCTCGGATTGACCGATGCCGTGCCAGCCCGCGTTACCATCCACACCGATGCCCGCCGCCGCGCCATTCAGCTCGACAAGCTGACCATCGATTTCAAGCAAACTGCACCCAGCCGTCTCTACTGGGCCGGGCGCCCCGCCATGCGAGTCGTGCAGGCCCTGCATTGGCTGAAAGACACCTTGGTCTCTGATCGAGACCGCATCCTGAGTCGGTTGGCCCAAGTGCTGGCAGATCCATCCCACGGCGCCGCGATCCGCCAAGACCTGATAGATGGCTTCGGCGCGCTGCCAACATGGATGCAAAGCCTGGTTCGCGAACTGCCAGGCTGCGACCCGCTGGTTGCAGCCGCCAAGGCACTGCAACCGCGCAGTGGCGTGAAGCAGCCAGGGACCCACCGCCGCGGGGCCAAACGCCTGGGGGTCACTGGTTGAACCCGTTTTTCCACGATGTCACTGCCGCCAGTGACGCCGAGCGTCGCGACCTGTTTCTCGGGACCGCAGCGCGACTGGGCACCGCAGTCCAGAATGTCGAAAAAGACTTCTGGGTCTGCTGGACGCTCGATGCGCTATTCAACGGCCTTGCAGTTGGCGGCCCCCGTCTGCTGTTCAAAGGCGGCACTTCGCTGTCCAAGGCCTTCGGTCTGATCTCCCGATTCTCCGAAGACATCGACATTACGGTCTTCCGTGACGATCTGGGGCAGGCGGCCGACGTGGCGGAACGGACCGCCCTGAGCGGCAAGAAACGGCGAGCGCGTCTCGACGCCATTCGCACCGCTTGCCAGGCCTACATCGCGGGGCCGCTGACAGCGCAGTTTACGCAGCTTGCTGCACCCGTCATTCCAGAAGCCCGCTTCCGGCTGGAGTCCGACCCCGATGACCGGGATGGCCAGACACTGCTGTTCTGGTACCCCGCCGTCACCGCCACGGGCGGCGACTACATGCGCTCCGCAGTCAAGATCGAGGCGGGTGCGAAATCGGCGCTGGACCCGCATGTTCTGGCCACGGTCACGCCCTATGTAGCGCAGGATTTGCCCGGCCTGGACCTGACCGTCACGAACGTCACCACCGTGAAGCCCGAGCGCACCTTCTGGGACAAGGTCATTATCCTGCACGGCCTGCGTCAGTGGCACGACCGCCGTGGCGAACTGCGGTACGGTGGACAGCGCATCTCGCGCCACTACTACGACGTGCATCAACTGATGCAGGCCGCATCAGCAAACGAATGGCAGGCCGATCGTGCCCTCGCGATCGACTGCGCACAGCATGCGCGGCTGTTCTTCGGCAGCTTGGACCTGGGACTTGATACCGCAATACCCGGCACATTTACGTTGGCACCCAGCGCGGCGATGCGGGATGCGCTCGCCAGGGACTATGCGGCCATGACCGGGATGATCTTCGGCGAGATCCCGGCACTCGATGCCGTACTCGCCAGCGCGGAGAGATTCGAGCAGATCGTTAATGACGCCACAACAGCCGCGTCGCTCGCCCACGAGGAGCGGAGTGAATGACCGGCTACTTCAGCGGCTGAAAGAATGGCCCTCGTGTCCGTACCGACCAGGTGATTTCACACACTGACTGGGCGGGCCTAGTGGGAACGGTCAGGTAGTTCTTGCCGTCGGCGGCGGGCAATTTCAGACGGTTACAGTCTGTAATCGATCCACTGCCTTCCTTGTCCAGTTCAGTAGCTTCCAGTAATTTCTAGCCGCCTGATGACAAATGGGTCATCCAAAACTCGACACTTTGTCAGGGCTGCGTCACTCACCAACCGCGGGTGATGGATGTAGCAGGCACCACCCACTTCTTTTTCATCCCGCTTGCCGTGGCGGCCGCTCAATAGCTTGACTGCTGGGGCTTACCGGAAGAAGCCACGGAACCGGCTCTACCCGCTAAAACGTACGCATTGAAATAAACCACCCGGCAGTCGATTACTCACGGATGTCCAAAGCATGAGGATCCCTGCTGGCACCAAAGTTGCGTCCGAGAGGCGTGGCACCTCGGTTTCACCAAAACCTGCAATGTCAAAACACTATTCGCCCAAGAGTTTTTTTCGGAGTACATCGAATGCCTATCTGAAGCGCTACTTCTCAGAGCGCGGGGTGTTGCGGGACGTTCCATTCGATGTGCTTTCAGAAACACGCATTGGGCCGATCTATGAGGCGTGGCTCAAGCTGACACAGGAAGTGCGCAACGAGATGGAGCGTGACTTTCAAGTCATCAATGAGATGGCCTGTGAAGCGGGTGCCCGGGCTATTCTGGACGAGGCTAAATGGCACGGTGAAGACCTGGCCGAACAGTTTGCAAGCTTAGAGGGATTTAACGAGATGGCGTTCTGGACATTTCTGGAGCGCCCAAAATACTGGGTGGGGGCAAGCGCGTTTCATCATGCCGATACGGTTCCCACCACATACTGGCGCAAGCGCAAGAACTTTATTCGTTCACCGGCCAAGGAGGACGCAGAAAGCATCCGCCAGCTGGAACATCATCTGAGCCATTATTTTCACCGCACCCAGGGACGCGGGCAAAACTGCAATGTGGATTGCTATAAACGGGGCGCACTGGATTATTTCTTTGCCTACCCGGAGGACTATGTCCATTCGAGCATCGAGTGGGAAGGCAAGGAAATCAGGCGCCGTTCTCATCACCCGGCCTTCGAGGTGATCTTCGTGTATTCGCAAGGGGAGGGCACCCTCAATGTGTTTCTTTCCGGAAGCAGAAAGACGGTGCCGGAATTGCAGGCGATCTTTGTCGACGCGATTCTGGGGTTGGAACTGGGTGAGAACCATACGGACGAACGGGTTTATGACCTCGCCCTGCTCAAGCACGACGAGATGCAGTTCAACTACTCCGCTGATTCCGGCATTACCCAGGTGGCGGTCAAGAAATTGCGCCTCAAGATTCGCGGAACGAATGAACGGATCACCCTGGAAGCCGACCCCACTCATAACGAC
>JBAWGM010000172.1:0-7303 GCA_049592895.1 Thiobacillaceae bacterium
GGCGTGAAATTGGTGCTAACAGGCCCTACAGTAACCTCTTTCCGGCGATTCCCCATCCTGTGCGGGAACATTTTTTCAGGAACCTTATTCTTTCATGTCCGGTCCATTCATTCTTCTCGCTCAAGACAAGTGCCAGATCGTGCACGGACGGCTTATTGCCGGTGCGGTTGACATGGCGCACACGACAACCCATGCCTATGTCATGCGGGGCTCTTGATCTATATTGCACAAGGTGGCGAACTGCATAGGGCCGCCAATCCTCAAGGAATCTCAATGAAATTTAGCGCGCTTGTTCTTGTACTTGCATTTACCGCTTCCGGCACAGCGGCCGCCGAGGGATCCAGCCCGGGAGCGTCCAAGTCTGAGGGGCCCCTGACGCCGGATGAATTGGCCAATCGGATGATGGACTTCACCCGAAACGCTGATGTATTGAAGGACCCGCAAAAGTTCCTGTCTTTTGTCATGACTGCGACTGAACCAGGCTTTCTCTTTGCCTTGGGCAACCAGGTGCTTGAGCCGGGAAAGTTGGCTGAGATGTCCAATTCCATCGTGAACCCGGCCAGTTACAGCGACTGGATGCCGCTGGGAACCGATCCCGATGTCTACGCGAAATGGATGGCGGCGGCCGCAAACGGAAATTTCAATGCGGCCCTGATCTCGCAGTTTTCAGACCCCGCCAAAGTGATGCGCTGGATGATGGCTCCGATGGATCGCAGAGCAATGGAACTGCTGTTGAAAACGCTGAACCCTGCGCTGTACTTGAAATTGATGACGGCACCGCTCGACCCACGCTGGGTGCAGGCAGGTACGGCGCCGCTGAACCCGGCGCTCTATATGGGCTGGCTGGGAACCGGCATGAACCCGGCAACGTATGGCAATGCCTGGACGGGTCTTGCCGCTTACCCTTATGCGACCCCCATCATGGTGCCGATGCAGGCGCCCAACGCCTTGCAGGCGACGGTTCCGTACGGCATACCGCCGCAGGGCACAATGAATCCGCCCGCGCCCAAGTAATCCTGATCCCAAATCATCACGCCCCGATCCAGTCGGGGCGTTGTGCTTTCGGCAGTGCCCATGACCGGCAGCCCGACGCAGGGGACTTCCGGACCCACAAATGATGGTCGCACTCTTGTTGGTCACACCGGGACGCTCGTGATGCAGCACACCAGGCCAGCTCTTCAAGGAGCGATCATTGAGGGCCGTCCGCAGGTGTGTTGCGTTGCTCTGCCCCAGCGTTGCGCCAGCTTCGTAAGCGTATCTGCATGAGTCACGTGCGGGCGTATTCGAGCGAGTGTATTAGAATGACGCCATTCCAGCTCTTCCCATCGTGCGCGGGAAAACCTCTTTCACCGCCCCAATCCGCCATGTCCGAACCTCTGATACCTCCGGCTCAAGACGAAAACCAGATCATGCAGGAAAGGCGGCAAAAACTCGCTGCGCTGCGGGAACACGGCCTCGCCTTCCCCAATGATTTCAAGCGTCGCGACCATGCCGCCGATCTGCACACCCGCCTGGGAGACAAGTCCAAGGAGGAACTGGAAGCCCATCCGCCGCCGGTCGTTGCCCTGGCCGGCCGCATGATGCTCAAGCGGGTGATGGGCAAGGCCAGTTTCGCCACCCTGCAGGACGGCAGCGGTCGCATCCAGATCTACGTTTCCAACGACCACACCGGCGCCGATGCGCACGAGGCCTTCAAGCACTGGGATCTGGGGGATATCCTCGGTGTCGAGGGGGTGCTGTTCAAGACCAACAAGGGCGAGCTGTCTATCCACGCCCATAGCCTGCGCCTGCTGAGCAAGGCGCTGCGCCCGCTGCCGGACAAGTTCCACGGCCTGGCAGACCAGGAAGTCAAATACCGCCAGCGCTATCTGGATCTGATCATGAACGAGGAGACCCGGCGCACCTTCGGCCTGCGTTCGCGGATCGTTTCCGCCGTCCGCCAGCTCATGGTGGAAGCTGGCTTCATGGAAGTGGAAACGCCGATGATGCACATGATTCCCGGCGGCGCAACGGCCAAGCCTTTTATTACCCACCACAACGCGCTGGATATGGACTTGTTCCTGCGCATCGCGCCCGAACTGTACCTGAAGCGGCTGGTGGTCGGCGGGTTCGAGAAGGTGTTCGAGATCAACCGCAATTTCCGCAACGAGGGACTGTCAACCCGGCATAACCCCGAGTTCACCATGATGGAGTTCTACGAGGCCTACCAGGATTACCGCGGCCTGATGGACTTTACCGAGCAGCTTATCCGCAGCGTGGCCCGGCAATGCCTGGGCAGTGCGGTCGTCCGGTACCAGGGCCAGGATATCGACCTGTCCCGGCCTTTCGACCGGCTCACCATCACCGGCGCGGTGACGAAATACCATCCGCAATACAGCGAAGGCCAACTCATGGACCGCAACTGGCTGCGAAGCTGGTTCGATGAGCGCAAGGTCGATTACAAGAAGCATGACGGGCTGGGCGGCCTGCAGCTCACCTTTTTCGAGGAAACCACCGAGGCCCTGCTGATTCAGCCGACTTACATCATCGACTATCCTGCTGAAGTTTCCCCGTTGGCGCGTGCCTCGGACGCCGACCACGCCATCACCGAACGCTTCGAGCTGTATATCACCGGGCGCGAGATCGCCAACGGCTTCTCCGAGCTGAACGACCCGGAAGACCAGTCGGCGCGCTTTCTCGACCAGGTCAAGGCCAAGGAAGCGGGCGACGAGGAGGCGATGTTCTATGACGCAGATTACATTCGCGCTCTGGAATACGGCTTGCCGCCCACCGGGGGCTGCGGCATCGGCATCGACCGGCTGGTGATGCTGCTGACCGATTCCCCCGCCATCCGCGATGTAATCCTGTTTCCCCACATGCGGCGGGAAGAAGCAGGCAACTGAACTTGTCAGGGCTCTTGTCGGCCTAATATTGGATACATGGCCGACACGAAATTTTCCACCGCTCACCATGCCCTCGATTTCGCCATCGAGGGCATGACCTGTGCCTCCTGTTCCGCCCGGCTGGAGAAGCAATTGAACCAGTTGCCCGGCGTTAAGGCTGCGGTCAACCTGGCCACGGAAAACGCCCGAATCCAGTATGACCCGCAGCAGGTTTCCCCCGAACGCATCGCCGACGCGGTCGCCAGGACCGGCTATGCGGTCGCTCCCCGACGCATCGAACTGGCGATCTCGGGCATGACCTGCGCATCGTGTTCCGCGCGGATAGAAAAACAGTTGAACAAGCTGCCCGGGGTGCAGGCCGTGGTGAACCTGGCCACTGAAATCGCTACGGTCAATGCGCCAGGCTGGCTGGATGTCGGCGACATCATCCGCACCGTTGAAAAGACCGGCTATGGCGCGGAGGAAATCTCGGCCGCTGCGCGGGAACAGGAAAAGGCGCGCAAGGCGGCGCGCTACCGCAAGGATGTGGCGATCTTCGTCGGCGCCGCCCTCCTGACCCTGCCCCTGCTGTTGCAGATGGGCGGCATGTTACGCGGAGGGCACGAGGAATGGCTGCCGCTCTGGCTGCAATGGCTGCTGGCAACGCCGGTCCAGTTCATTGCCGGCTGGCGTTTCTATCGCGGCGCCTATAACGCGCTGAGAGGCGGCGGCGCCAACATGGATGTGCTGGTGGCGATGGGCACCTCGATGGCCTGGGGCTTCAGCACGGTGGTGTTTTTTCTTGGCCTGAACCAGCATGTCTACTTCGAGGCCGGCGCCGCCGTCATCACCCTGGTAATGCTCGGCAAGCTGCTGGAAGCACGGGCCAAGGGTGCCACCACTGCGGCCATCGAGCAGTTGATCCAGCTTGCGCCCAAGACCGCCTGGGTAAAACGTGACGGCGAGTTTGTCGAACTGCCCGTTGCCCAATTGAAGCCCGGCGACCTGGTGCAGGTCAAACCTGGAGAGCGCCTGCCAGTGGACGGGGAGGTGCTGGAGGGTAATTCGGGAGTGGATGAATCCATGCTCACCGGAGAGTCGCTGCCGGTGAACAAGTCGATCGGCAACCGCGTGTATGCCGCCACCCAGAATACCAGCGGCATGCTGGTGGTGAAGGCGCTTGGCGTGGGCGCTCATACCCAGTTGGCCGAGATTGTCCGTTTGACGGAAGCGGCCCAGGGATCCAAAGCACCGATCCAGAAACTGGCGGACAAGGTTTCCGGCATTTTCGTGCCCACGGTGGTGGGCATCGCCCTGCTCACCTTCGCCGGCTGGTGGCTCATTGCGGGCGCGTTCGCTCCGGCCCTGATCAATGCCGTCGCCGTGCTGGTCATTGCCTGTCCCTGCGCACTGGGACTGGCCACACCGACGGCGATTATGGTGGGCACGGGACTGGGCGCCCGGCACGGGCTGCTGGTAAGAAACGCGGAGGCCCTGGAAGGCGCCGAAAAACTCAATGCCCTGCTGGTGGACAAGACCGGCACCCTGACGGAAGGCAAGCCTCATTTGACCAGCCTGCATCCTGCGAGCGGCACAACGGAGAACGAGTTGCTGCAGTGGGCTGCAAGTCTGGAACAGCATTCGGAACACCCCCTGGCGATGGCCGTGCTGGACGCCGCCCGGGATCGCGGAATCACGCCGGCAATCGCGGCAGATTTTGAAGCCCTGAGCGGCCAGGGCATTCAGGCGCACATAGACGGGCAACTGCTGCAGTTGGGCTCGCCCGACTGGATGAAAGCGCAGGGCATGGAAATTGACGCGCTGCCCGAGGGCGTACAAACGTGGATAGGACTGATACGCGAAGGGAAGTTTGCCGGCTGGATCGGGCTGGCCGATACCCTGCGGAAAAGCTCTGTTCATGCCGTTGCGCGACTCAGGCAGATGGGCGTGGAAGTGATCATGCTGACCGGGGACAATCCTGTCACTGCGCGCGCCATTGCCGCGCAAGCCGGCATTGAGCATTTCGTGGCCGGTGTGCTGCCTGGCGACAAGGCTGCTGAAGTGGGCCGGATCAAGGCCAAAGGCGGGATCGTCGGCATGGCCGGCGACGGCATCAACGACGCGCCGGCTCTGGCGGCCGCGGATGTGAGCTTCGCGCTGGCTTCGGGAACGGATATCGCGATCGAAACCGCGGACATCACGCTGATGCGCAACGACCTGAACGGCGTGGCGGACGCGATTGAGTTATCCCGCCGCACTCTGGCCAAGATCCGCCAGAACCTGTTCTTCGCTTTTATCTACAACATCATCGGCCTGCCGCTCGCCGCATTGGGCATGCTCAACCCCGTGATCGCCGGAGCGGCCATGGCCATGAGTTCTGTTTCGGTGGTCAGCAACTCCCTGCTGCTCAAGCGCTGGCGACCACAGGTCGCGTTGACGCGCCATTCGCTTGGGGACAACGCTGTCGCAAGCTAGGACCCGCTGCGGTTTTCCAGATCTTCCCAAACGCGCAACAGGCCTTCCAGTTCCCGCTCGATCTGTTCCAGCCTGGCCTGCAGCGCCCTGGCCCTTTCTGCGGTGCTCTTGTGAAAATCCGGCGCCGCAACGGTTGCGTGCAGTTGGGCCTGCTCTGCCTCCAAAGCCTCTATCCTGCCGGGAATGGCTTCCAGTTCGCGCGTTTCCTTGTAGCTGAGCTTGAGCGGCCGCCTGGAACGGGGAGCGCCTGACTTTTCGGGGTCCCGCAGCGGCGCGGCGTCCTCTGCTCGCGCCGCCTCGCGGCCGGCAAGGTAACGCTGCCAGTCTTCGTAGCCGCCGGCATTTGCCACCCAGTGTGCACCTCCGTCAAAGGCGATCACCTGCGTCACCACATTGTCGAGAAACTCCCTGTCGTGCGACACCAGCAGCACCGTCCCCGGATAGGTCTGCAGCAGTTCCTCCAGCAGTTCCAGCGTCTCCACATCCAGATCATTGGTCGGCTCATCCAGCACCAGCACATTGGCCGGCCGCGCGAACAGGCGCGCCAGCAACAGCCGGTTGCGCTCGCCGCCCGAAAGCGACTTTACCGGCGAGCGCGCGCGGGCCGGAGAGAACAGAAAATCGCCCAGGTAAGACATGACATGCTTGCGCTCCCCCGCCACCTCCACATAGTCCGAACCCGGACAGATGACATCGACCAGGCGTGCCTCGTCTTCAAGCTGGGTACGGAACTGGTCAAAATACGCGACGGAAAGCCGGGTGCCTTGCCTTACCTTGCCGGAATCCGGCGCAACCTCGCCCAGAATCAGCTTGAGCAAGGTCGACTTGCCGGCGCCGTTGGGGCCGATCAAGCCGACCTTGTCGCCGCGCGCAATCACCGTGGAAAAATCGCGCACGATGGCCCGGCTGCCGTAGGACTTGCTGACATTCACCAGCTCCGCCACCATCCTGCCCGATCGCTCGCCCGCATCAACGGCCAGATTCACCTTGCCCAGTTGCGTTCTGCGCGCCGCCCGTTCGCGTCGCAGTTGTTCAAGGCGCAGGACCCGGCCCTCGTTGCGGGTGCGGCGCGCCTCCACGCCCTTGCGTATCCAGACTTCCTCCTGCGCCAGCAGCTTGTCGAAGCGCGCGTTGCCCAGCGCTTCGGCATTGAGCATTTCCGCCTTGCGCTTCCGGTATTCACGGAAGCTGCCGGGAAAACTGGCCAGCAGCCCGCGATCCAGTTCGACGATGCGGGTCACCACGTTGTCCAGAAAGCGCCGGTCGTGGGTGATCAGCAGCAGCGCGCCCGGAAATCCCTTGAGCAATTCCTCCAGCCACTGGATGGAGGCAATATCCAGATGGTTGGTGGGCTCATCCAGCACCAGCAAATCCGGTTCGGACACCAGGGCGCGGGCCAGCGCCACGCGCTTTTTCATCCCGCCGGAGAGCGCGTCGATCATCGCATCGTCCGGAAGACTGAGTTTCGATAGAACGGCTTCCACCCGCTGATGCAGCTGCCACCCCTCGCCGGTTTCCAGTTGCGTCTGCAGCAGGTGAAGCCGGTCCAGCAATGCGGCCTGATCGCCTTCCTGCAATGCAAGTTTGTGTGCCACCTCGTGGTATTCCAGCAACTGGCGGCGTACGTCCCCGAGTCCCTCCGCCACCGTGGCAAACACCGTCTGTTGCGCCTCAAACGCCGGTTCCTGGGAAACATAAGCCAACCGGGTGCCGGACTGGAATCGCACACTGCCATCATCCGGCTTGACCTCGCCTGCAATGATCCTGAGCAGGCTGGACTTGCCGGCGCCGTTGCGGCCGATCAGGCCCACCCGTTCGCCTGAATCAATCGACAGGCTGGCGTGATCGAGCAAGGGCACGTGGCCGAATGCCAGGCAAAGGTTTTCCAGGGTTAGAAGGGGCAAGGCTTGGAACTCTTGGGCGAATTGTCTGGACGGGCGAATAACCGAGGTTTCAGCTTGCAAAGG
>JBAWGM010000173.1:0-4400 GCA_049592895.1 Thiobacillaceae bacterium
GGGCCGTACCAACGCCAGTTTTGGCGCTGGAAGTCCAGCGCGCCGGACTTCCGGGCCCGCCTGGTGCGGAACGATTTGGTGTATGCATGCTAATCGCTAATCTGCTTCTGTCTCTTGCTTTCTGTGCTAGCCGCCATGAGCGAAGCTCGAATAGGTTATTTCTGATCTGCCTTGTTCACGGATGCCACCGGCCAGTTCTGGACTTGCTGCCAAGTTTGCTGCACTGCGGGCGGGAGCTTGTCCATGTGCTTCAGGAACAGCGCGAGTGTCCAGATCTCCCGGTCGCTCAGGGTGTAGCCGAACGCAGGCATGGCGGTCAGACGAATTCCGTGCTTGATCTTCCAGAAAGACTCGCCTTCCGGATCATCCTCAACTCCCTCAGTCGCCAGTTGCGGCGGCTTTTGATAAAGGCCTTTCGCTATCGGTGAGGACGATGCGTCCCCCTTCGCGGAACCATGGCAAACCGCGCAGTTCCGGGCAAAAAGATGAACGCCTTCGAGAAGATTCTGATCGGTCAGCGCGACCGGATTTGGACCTTGCGGGGCGTCGCGACCCAGCGTCGCATCCAGCGAAGTACGGGCCATCCAGGTTTCCAGCCAGCCGGGTTCGGCATCGGCATTGGCCGGAATTAGCCCGCTTCGCAGGAGGGCGTACGCGCCGATCAGCGCAACGGCGAGCGTCAATGCGACACCTGAAACTAAGCCTTTCAACATATCACCTCCTTACTCAGGGGCAGAACACCGCCCAATACCTGGAAAAAACCTTGTGATCCGAATCGCCCGTTTCATGACCGCCACTGATGACGTCTGCCGCTTTGACAGTTTGTCATCGGGCCAGCAAGATGACGGTGGATCGCGGGCTGAGGCGGTAACTATGCGAATCCTCGCAGAACGGCTCCTCACCCGCAGCAAAAATGTCATGCGGTGCTTCGCGGCAGGTGTCCGCGGCCAGACGCCACTGCGCTCCAGGCGGCATGCCGGGAAGTCCAAAATCGACCGCATCGGTGCCGGCATTGAACATCAGATAAAGTGCCTGCTGCTCCGCCCCATGGATCAGACAGGCAAACTGTTTTTCTCCCGGGTCAGTCCATCTGGGCAATCCGCCATGCGGGCCAAACCACAGAATCTCTGCGTCCGTGTAAAATTTTTCCCTGCTCAGAACCGGATGGGCACGGCGAAACGCGATCATGCCGCGGGTGAAGCGGGAAATTTCCCCGTGTTGTTCCAGACCGTGCCAGTCATACCAGCTCGTTTCATTGTCCTGGCAGTAGGCGTTGTTGTTGCCGCCTTGCGTCCGGCGAAATTCGTCCCCGCCGAGCAGCATCGGCACGCCGCGCGAGATCAGCAGGGTCAGCAGGAAGTTCTTGATCTGGCGCTTCCTGATGGATTCGATTCGGCGATCCGTCGTCTCGCCTTCAGCGCCATAGTTTTCGCTGAAGTTCGCGTCGGTCCCGTCATGGTTGTTCTCCCCGTTGGCTTCATTGTGCTTGTCGCGATAGCTGACCAGATCGTTCAGAGTGAAGCCGTCGTGGCAGGTGACGAAATTGATGCTGCTCTCAGGGCCTTTGCCCGACCTGGCGTAGATGTCGGCGCTGCCGCAAATGCGGCTGGCAAACAATCCGAGCATCCCATCGTCGCCGCGCCAGAAACGCCGGATATCGTCCCGGTAGCGGCCATTCCACTCCGCCCAGCGGCGCTCGGAAAAACTGCCCACCTCGTAGGCGCCCGCAGCATCCCAGGCTTCGGCAATGATCTTCACATCCCGCAGGATCGGGTCCTCGGCGATTCGTTCGAGAAGCGGGGCATTGGCCAGCAGCTTGCCGGTTTCGTTCCGGCCTAGCACCGACGCGAGGTCAAAGCGGAATCCATCCACATGCATTTCCACCACCCAGTAGCGCAACGCCCACAGGATGTGATCCCGCACCACGGGATGGTTGGCATTGATGGTGTTGCCGGTGCCGGTGTAGTTCTTGTAGTAGCGCGGGTCTGACGCCAGCATGTAGAAAATTGCGTTATCGATCCCGCGGAAACACAAGGTCGGGCCCAACTCGTTCCCTTCAGCCGTGTGATTGAACACGACATCCAGGATCAGTTCGATGCCGGCCTGATGGAGGGCCAAAACCATTTCCTTAAACTCCAGGGTTTGCTGCCCCAGACCTCCTGCACTGCTGTAGGAGGCTTTCGGTGCGAGGAAGGCGACCGGATCGTAGCCCCAGTAATTCCTGAGCGGCTTGCCCGTTTGCGGATTGATGCCCGGCACCTGGCATTCGTTGAATTCGTATACGGGCATTAATTCCAGCGCCGTCACGCCCAGTTCCTTTAGATAGGGAATCTTTTCCATCAGGCCACGGTAGGTGCCGGGATGCTCCGCGCCGGAGTTGGGGTGAATGGTGAGGCCCCGAACATGGGTTTCATATATGACCGTCTTCGACCATGGATGGCTGGGTGGAAGGTCGTCCCGCCAATGGAAGTGCTCGTGAGTGGACACGCATTTTGGCATGGCTGCGGCATCGTCGATCTTCGAAGCAACCAGGTCCTGCTCCGGCGCAGACGGATCGTATCCCCGAGCCGGTCCAAAATCCCAATCCGGCACCCGCGAAATCGCCTTCGCAAAGGGGTCCAGGAGCAGCCTGTGAAAATTGAAACGATGGCCTTCGCTGGGTTGGTAGGGGCCATCCACCCGGTAGGCATAAAGCTGACCGGGGCGAATCCTTTCAACCCAGACGTGCCACACATCTCCCGTGCGATTGCGTGCGGGATCGAAATCAACCACCCTGGCCGGCGGTGCGTCTGCGGGTTGGTCGTAGAACTCCAGCTGAACGCGGGTGGCGTGACGGCTAAATAGGGCAAAGTTGACGCCTCCGCCATATTCACGCGTTCCCAGCGGCAAAGGAATGCCTCTCCGAACTTCAGTGTGTTCGGAGACGTCCGCCACGTAATCATGCAGCGGGCGGTCCGGCGTATTCATTTGTGCAGCTTGCACATCAGGCTATCTTGCGCCCCGAACTGGCGCGGGGACCGAGTCCTGGCAGTAACCGGATCTGATGCCACATTGGACGCCAGGCCTCTTGATTGTTCATTTCCACATTACGTTGGCGTTCGCCCTTGCGGCGGCCGCGAGTAGATTGATGAGAGGCAGCGCTCGATGACTCATGCTCACCGCCGGCTCATCCGAATCCTGATTCTGAACCGGGGGCGAGGCTTTTTCTGCCTCGATAGCGGCTGTCAGCCGATTCAGGGCCGCAGGAACGTCTTCCGCCAGAATCGCGCCGGGCACGGTCGTGCTGTGTCCCATCATTCTCAGCATGGCAAGCGCGATATCCCCAAACATGGTGATGTCGGCATAGGCTTTGGTTGTAAATGTCACGAGCATACAGTTCTCCTCAAACGACCAATCAGTATCTGTTCCTATGCCGCACTTCCGGCCTCTGCGGCGCCGATCAGGGCGCGAATATCGTAATTGATCAACTCGCCGATACGATCAACCGAAATGCCAGCCGGCGGATAGGCGGCGAGAATTTCGGAATTGAGCGCATAGTGCCCTTGGCGCGGGAAGATGGTTGTCAGGCGCATTCCCCAGACCTCCTTCATCGCTGCCAAAATGCGCAGCTTGTCGTCCACCATGACGTAATGGCGAGCGGGGTAGAGCTGCTCGACGTCGTCAAGCATTTGCTCTTTGTGCAGGTAAATCAGCACCCGGCCCTCGACCGCATCCCACAACCCCGAGCGCTGCACCTTGCGCGGCTGGAACACCACGTCGCCATCCGACAGAATAACCGTAGGCCCCCAACGACGCAGATGTGCGATGACGTTGAGCGCGCCCGGGTACAGGCGCTGCGCAAACGGATAATCCACTAGAAATGAAGACATCATCAGCAGGCGCGGATCATTGATGGCACCTACACGATAGCGTTGCAAGGCGCCCAGATAGTCCGCATAGCCAAGCTCAGCGCGCAACGCCTCGAAAATTGTCCAATAACGATTCCGGCTCTCCTCGCCAAATTCATGCGCAAGATGGTCGCTCAGGTCCGCGACGATGCTGTCATTATCGAGCAGGGTGTTGTCCACATCCAGCAGAAACACCACCTCGTTCGCCGCTGTCATCTTGCCGCCTTCGCCGATCCCGGATTGTGCCAGCCTCCGTCTGCCCCAATGAGCGCGTCAGCCTGTTTCGGCCCCCAACTGCCGGGACTGTAGCGGTGAGCCGGGAGGTGGGTGTCAAGGACGGGATCGACCACTGCCCAGGCGGCCTCGACCGCGTCCTCCCGGGTGAAGAGCGCGCCATCGCCTGCCATGGCGTCACTCAACAGCCGCTCGTAGGGGGCTTCCTCTCCCGGCTGTTCTTCAGACAGGTAAAGCTCGCGCTGGTCGCCGACGAACTCCTTGCCCGCGCGCTTGACG
>JBAWGM010000174.1:0-4433 GCA_049592895.1 Thiobacillaceae bacterium
GCAAAAGGCAGGCTATCTCACCGCCGCGCCCTTTGACGAGAAGATCGAGTGGACCTGGTTCGAGATCTGGCACCACGAAGGCCGCCGCGCCCGTCACGGCGCCTCCATGAGCGGACCCGATTACACCTGGTGGCATGGCATGTATGAAGTGGCCAAGCAGACTTATTCGGAGTGGATCCCCGAGATGCGCGAAGTCGTGCGCAAAAAGGATGGCAACGAGAAATTCGCTGACGCCCTGCTGGAGAAATACTTCAAGCCCATCGTTGGCCATGACTGGTATTTCAATGGGGTTAGCAAGGACTCCATCGACAAGGTGCGCAAGGGCTATGAAGAACGCTACGGCAAAGGCTCTTTGAAGTAAGTGTTCATCGCAGCAATCCGCCCTCCCTCACGGGAGGGCATTGTTTTCTGTAAATGAGACGAGAGATGAAATCAGGTGATATGGCGCGTGTAGCCGGCGGCGCTTCAATTCTTCTTTGTTTGAGTTTCGCGGGTACAGTCCGGGCGGATGCAACGTCCTCCTTACTCGCCAAAGGTTATCAGCAGTGGTCTGCGGGCCATCTTGACCAGGCGGCCAAATCCTACGAGCAGGCGGTCAAGGCCGACTCACGCTCGGTGGAGGCACACATGAGGCTGGCGGGGCTGTATATCGCGCGCAAAGACTACAGCGCCAGCACCAGGGAATATCATCGCGCCATCGGCCTGGACCCAAAGAATGCCAAGGCCTGGATTGGGCTGGGAATTGCGTACCTGCATAGCGGCGACAAGAGCCTGACCCGCGCGGCGTGGGAGGAGGCCTTGCGCCTGGAGCCTGGACGCAGGGAGCAGTTGGCGCCCTTGCTGGCCACTCTGGACGCCCCCAGCCCGTAGAGCGCATTAACCCCAGGCAATCTGCAACCGACTCGGCCGGCTTTATAGCCGGCTTTTTTGTATCCGGCGCATAAGCACAGCCTGGGAAGCTTGCCTCAGGTAATATTCCTCCTTTGCTGCCTGTCGCCCGGGCAGCCGATTCAAGTTATCCGCTCGCCCATGTCCGTTCCCCTCGAAGTTGTTGCCGCTATCCTGATCCAGGCCGATGGCCGGGTATTTCTGGCGAGCCGTCCGCCAGGCAAGGTCTATGCGGGTTAGTGGGAATTCCCGGGCGGAAAGGTGGAAGCCGGCGAAACCTTGGAGCGCGCCCTGGCCCGGGAACTCAGTGAGGAGCTTGGCATCACCCCCACCCGGATCACGCGCTGGATCACCAGAGTCTTCACCTATCCACACGCTGCCGTCCGCTTGAATTTTTTCCGCGTATGGCAATGGCAGGGCGATCCGCATCCGCACGAAGGCCAGACATTCGCGTGGGTAGAACCCGCCCATAGCCAGCTCGCACCTTTGTTGCCGGCTAATTTTCCGGTGCTCAAAGGCCTGTCGCTGCCGCCGCTGTATGGCATCACCCAGGCCGGATCCCTGGGCCGGGATGCGTTCTTGCCGCGACTGCGCACAGCGCTGGAAAAGGGGCTGCGACTGATTCAGGTTCGTGAAAAGGAACTGGACGTGGCAGAGCGTCTGAGCCTTGCCAGAGAGGTTGTGAACTGCGCCCGCCCATACGGAGCGATAGTGCTGGTCAATGGTTCTCCCGACTTAGCCCGACAGGCAGACGCCGATGGGGTCCATCTCGATAGCGTCGCCTTGGCGAGACTGCAGTCGCGGCCTGACTTTGAGTGGGTGGGCGCCTCCTGCCACAACCCGGAGGAACTGGCACGGGCCGGCGAACGGGCGGATTTTGCCCTGCTTTCACCGGTGCTGCCCACCGCCAGCCACCCGGGCGAACCCAGCCTGGGATGGCCCACCTTCGCAAAGTGGGCTGCCGCCAGCCCCATCCCGGTCTTTGCCCTGGGCGGGCAGAACATCGATACCTTGGACGAAGCCTTGGACCATGGCGGCCACGGCATCGCCATGCTGCGAGAAGTATGGAAATGAGGGTGAGGCCCTGGCTTCCTCCGGTGCTTATTATCGTCGCGTTGGCGGGCCTGGCGCTATGGGCCAAGCAACACCGGGGCGAGCCTGCGGGGGTGCAAGTCATCCCATGTGCGGACCCGGTGGCGGGCTGTGGCTTTATTCACCATGGCCGACACTCGCATCTGCGTTTTTCGGCCGCGCCCAAGCCCCTGGCAGCATTTGATATTGAACTGTACGCTCCCGCCGCGGCCAAAGCCTTTGTCCGGTTCCAGATGGCCGCGATGGATATGGGCTTCAACCGCTATGATTTAACGGCCGGGCGCGGCGGGTTGTTCGAGGCAAAGGCCGTACTGCTGCCGGTATGCACCCAGGGGCGCTCGGACTGGAACGCGTACGTCACTCTGGACGACAGGAGCTATTTGATTTCCTTTCAAGCTCGTTGAGCTTTTTGCCGTTAACTTCTTTGTCACTTAGTCCAGCCCGCTCGGGGCTATAATTTTGCGTGACGCGGAGATTTGGATATGGCGATGGAACACACTTACAAGCAATTTGACGCAGAACTGGAAGGGGTCCGCGCCAGCGTGCTCAAGATGGGCGGCCTGGTGGAAGAACAGATCACCCATGCAGTGGAAGCGCTGATCACCGGCAATACCGACCTGGCCGATGATGTGATCAACTGCGATCACAACGTCAACGCCCTGGAGGTTTCCATTGACGAGGACGTCGCCCATATCATCGCCCGCCGCCAGCCCACCGCTTCCGACCTGCGCATGCTGATGATGGTGGTGAAAACCATTACCGACCTGGAGCGTATCGGCGATGAAGCCGCCAAGGTCGCACGCATGTCCAAGCTGATACATGCCGCGGAGCGCATCTCCCTGCCGCGCTTTAATGAAGTCAAATACATGTCCAGCCTGGTGCTGGAAATGTTGAAAAAGGCGCTGGACGGTTTTGCCCGCCTGGATGCCAGCAGCGCTGCCGATGTTCTGCGCCAGGACCAGCAGGTGGACGAGGAATTCCGTCTCAATCTGCGCCACTTGATCACCTACATGATGGAAGATCCCCGCACCATCTCCGTGTTCATCGACATCCTGTTCGTGGCCAAAGCCCTGGAACGCATGGGCGACCATGCCAAGAACATGACCGAATACGTTGTGTACATGGTTAAAGGCAAGGACGTGCGGCACACGTCCCTGGAAGAGGTGGAACGCGAACTCGACTAGGCACTGTCGTTTTTCACGCCATAAACAAGAACGGGCCGCCAGGGCCCGTTTCGTTTCGCCTGTCCGGCCTTATTACTTGCTGGGCGGCACGTAACCGGCCGGCATTTCCGCTCCCGCGCCAAAGAAGTACTGTTCCAGTTGCGTCATCAGGTACTTGCGCGCCTGCGGGTCTGCCAGATTCAGCCGGTTCTCGTTGATCAACATGGTCTGATGCTTAGTCCAAGCTGTCCACGCATCCTTTGACACATTTTCGAAAATTCGCTTGCCCAGTTCTCCTGGCACCGGGGCAAAGGCCAGACCTTCAGCCTCTCGACCAAGCTTGATGCAATTCACCATACGAGTCATATCCACTCCGCAAAGAATCAACTGACAGCATTATAAAGCGGCCCTGACTCCGCAGTCCCCATCTCCCTGAAAAACCAGGATAGTCTGGGGGAAACGTGAACCCCCTCATCTGGTCGAAACGGGCTCCAAGTCCCGCGCCAGACCGATCTTGAACAGCTCAACCGGCGGGCACAGGATCACCGGCTAGCGAGCGCAATGTCCAGCAACTCGATCCAGTGCTGCACCGGTAGATCGGTGCCCGATTGCAGATGCGTCAGGCACCCGATGTTGGCGGTCGCGATGACATCAGGTTCGGGTGTCTGCAAGTGACCCAGCTTGCGATCCCTGAGTTGGCTGGCAATGCCGGGCTCCAGCAGCGAATAGGTTCCGGCGGAGCCGCAGCAGAGATTGGCCTCCAGCGGGATCAACACTTCGTAACCGGCGGCAGTGAGCAGGGCTTCCACTACGCCGGTGATTCTCTGCCCGTGCTGTAAGGTGCAGGGGGCATGCCACGCTACCCGGATCGGATTGGGCAGGGGGCGTTCTTTCAGACACTGCAGCACGCGGGTTTGCTCGGACAACACGATTTCCGAAACATCTTTGGTGAGGGCGGAGATACGCGTTGCCTTTGCCGCATAGCCAGGGTCTCCGTGCAAATAGTGAGCATATTCCTTGACCGTGACGCCACAGCCGGATGCTGTCATGACGATGGCCTCCGCTCCGGCTTCGACGTGCGGCCACCAGGCTAGGATGTTGCGGCGCATGTAGGCTCGTCCTTCCTCCTGGTAGTTGAGGTGGAAGCTGACCGCACCGCAGCAGCCGGCCTGATCGGCCTCAATCAAGGTGATGCCCAGGATTTCCAGCACCCGGGCGGCTGCGCCATTGATCTGGGGCGCCAGGTTGGGCTGCACGCAGCCCCGCAGCACCAGCATCCTGCGCTCGCCC
>JBAWGM010000175.1:0-9832 GCA_049592895.1 Thiobacillaceae bacterium
CCCATGATCAAGGTGATCGGGAAAACAATCATAAGCGCAAAGAACAGTACCCTGGCAATCTCAACGGCGCTGGCGGCAATACCGCCGAATCCAAAGAGCGCAGCAACAAGTGCTATGCATCGGGTGCATCATTCAGCTCGCATTAAGGAAAGCAATCGCAATTACGGGATTATTCTGCCTTGGTGGGACAGACTATTCCGCACTTATCTGGCTGATCCCCCCATGGCCATAAGGGGATGAAAATCGGCTTGGATTGGCAGCGGCAGGAGGGGGGTTTGCCCGAACTATTGCTTTTGCCCTTCAAGGTCCAGTTTCCACCATTGTAGTTGGAAAGCGATTAGACACGGCGGGTTTGCGCCTTCGGTCATCGCAATAGAAGATAGCGCAACGTCATGGCGGCCTCATAGACGCTGCTGTGTACGACAGGGAGAAGAGGTTAGACCGTATGTTCGTTGATCCACCAGTCGTGCTGGTTGCACGTGCTGGTCACGGTGATTTTACCTTTGAAGCCAGCCGGGAGCGTGTAGGTTGAGATCGGCGCATCCTTCCAGGTGAAGGTCTTACGCCCGAGCAAATGTCCACCTTGCAATACCACCGAATGGCTAACGATGAAGTGAGCCTCAGACATGGGATGGGGCGTTGTCACAGTCATGGAATCGCCCTTCATTTCGATGCGAGGCACATGCAACTTCTCCTTGCCTTTCCAGTGACCGGGAGAATCTTCGCTGAAGATCACATTTTCGAGATTGCTTTTCTCTGTAGCTCCCGCGATACGGGGTAACAGGGTCAACCCTGCCGCACTTGCCAAGGCAGTCTGAAAGAAATGACGTCGTTCCATGGTTTTCTCCTCGCGAGGTTTATCGATCATTAAGGGCGCACGGCGAGGTTGCATAATAAACGGATTCTTGATCTATAACGTCAAGCATTTGATCGCTCGATTGCATTTCGAGGCGGTTGGAGTCTAGTTCGGCCGATCTGCGGTCGCTCGGTTTCAGTCAGCTTGATGGCCGGTTATGGTTCACTCCGGCCATCGCATCCTCATAACTCACTGGCCGTTCATGGCCGAGACACCCGTTGAGCGCAGTGCCGAAAATCAAACGTAAACCGGCCGTCGGCCCGGCAACTTGGTGCGGCCCACCACATACCCGGTGTACCAAGCGGGCGAGCTTTGCATTGGGTGGTTAAGCCTGATTCCACGACCACAACTCACCAGACTAGCGTTTCGGCGTCCAACATAGGGCGGCAAATCGGATTGTCCGTTGCTGCCACTAACCCCCCCTTTTGAGCCTCTAACTACGGGGGTTCGAGCATCTGGCTAAGCGTCCTCAAAAAGCTCTGGATCGACCCAAACCCGTGCCTGAAGGGCCGCCATCGCTGGATTCAGGGGGGCGCATGGCACAGGCCCTAAATCAGCAAACGCGGGTGACAGCGCATCAAGCTTGGTGGCCTATTTTAAGGAAGAATAGTAGGCCGCCAGGTTGGCAATATCCTCGTCGCTCAAACTCTTTGCAATTTTTGCCATCGTCTTGTTATCACGTGCTCCGGACTGAAAGTCCTTAATATTCTTGGTGAAAGTGTCCTCGCTCATGCCAGCCAGAGGGGGATCGCCCTTGCCATCGTCGCCATGGCACATGGCACACTTCTCTGACTTAGCCTTACCTGCATCGGCATCGCCAGCCTGAGCCGGCTCAGTCATCAACAAGAATCCGCCCAAGAAAAGCACCAGGGTACTTTTAACCATTTTTGATACTCCACACGGTTAATTATGACAATGATAACAATACGTGAATTACGGATTGCCGTATAGGACAGTTATCGGGACGCGGTCCGGGGGAAACGAATTCTCTTCTTTGTGGCATGGTTGATGCCGATGCCACAATTCTGTGGCGATCGGCTCAACCGCAAAATGCGGAGGGCCGCCAGCTGAAATTATGGGTGGTGGGTTGAGTCCCACAGAAGCTCGATTACGAAAACGGGATTGTGCGATGCCAACCTGTTTCAATAAGTAAGGATTCTGCACCAAGCCTGGATTACATCATGGTGTTGATTGCGGATGCCCAGCCCAAGCAGCGCCGAATCGTTGAATCCCCCAATCAATTATTTGCCCTGCTTGGGCTTGCAGGGGAAGGTGACGATCAAGGCCCTAATGACCAGATCGTCACCCGAATGATCCCAGAACGGCGGATTGCCTTCGACAAATTTCATTACCATGGTCTCCAGTTGTCCAAGCTTCACTCCATCCGGCATACAGAGCAGTGATCCTAGAGAATTGTCTACGACGCCTTGAATGTATCCATCAAATTGTCCAACCTGGTAAGAGTCAGTAGGTTGGATATCACCCGTTTCTGATCTTGCCAGTGCTTCGCCCCATTCACGCAATTCATTACCACTCACGAACCCGGCCGAGGCAAAGGCCGAGAGTGGGAGTAGCAACAACGTAATTGGTATCAAGTGTTTCATGATCGCGACCAGCCTTTGAGCAAACGTATCAAAGTCCAGCCGAAAAGCAATGAGCGGGGCAAGCAGTATAACTGTTGATGAAGTGAGGAGAGGGCTGTGCATCCGGAGACGACCCCGAAAATGCGCTGGTCTGCTACAAGTCAATCAAGAAAAAGATCACTTGTGGAAGTCCAGACCTAATCTAACAAAACGGCGGTTCATGTCTTACTAATGAGGCAGCAAACGGCCCAGACTGCGTAAAAGCGCATCAGAATTTCCGAGAGCAAGAAGTCGGCCTTCCAAAACGCTCCATATTCGACGATCGCCACCCGGGTGCCAATGGCAGCAATGCGGAACCGGCACCATTGAGTGCTCCCGGCCAAGTCCGGACGTCCGCGATTGCCATTCCATTTTTGTTTCCTTCTCGACAATGTCGCAATGATGAGGGACGTCGAGGAGCGCCTGCAAGTCGTGTAAGCTGGCGGCGAGATAGCTATCCATGTCAAACTTTTATGTTCGGGGCGTACTGGCCAACCTGATAACGCTCGCAATTTTGCTCGCGTGCCTGTTTATTCCTGCAGGTACGCTCAACTATTGGCAGGCGTGGGCCTTCCTAGCCATGTTTGAGGTGTCCGCGCAGGCATTAGGCATCTATTTTCTCGTGCACGACCGAAAGCTCGTTGAACGCCGCATGAACATCGGACCTCTGGCGGAGCAGCGACCGAACCAGAAAATCATCTCGGCGATCTTCATGCTCGGATTTGTAGGGTTCGTGGTGCTTCCCGCGTTTGACCATCGCTTCGGTTGGTCGCCGGTTTCGCCGGCTGTGTCAGTTATCGCAAACGCAATGGTCGTACTATCTTTCCTGTTGTTCTTCATGGTGATGAAATCGAACAGCTATGCCGCTTCTACCATTCAGGTAGAAGATGGACAGACCGTCGTGTCGACGGGCCCGTACGCGTACGTCCGGCACCCGATGTATTCGGGTGCATTGCTCCTGCTGGCGGCGATGCCGCTCGCACTCGGTTCGTGGTGGGGCACTCTCCTCGTCGTGCCGGTCTTCCCGGTGCTCGTTTGGCGAATCGTTGATGAGGAAAGTTTCCTCCGGAAGAATTTGCCAGGGTATGACGAGTATATGCAGAGGGTGCGATATCGTCTCGTTCCTCGGGTGTGGTAGGGCAACCTCTCGATCGCAGCCATCTTCGTGGCGAGCCCACTTGGCTGTCGACAACAGGGACAGCCACTGGATCGAAAGGGAAACCCGGCAACTTCATGGAAAGGCGACTGCTGAGATATTTGAAAGGGTGATTAGAATGCCAAGGAACCCCCATGTGGTGCTTTACGTTCTGGTGTTAATAGCAGTTGTCGTCAGTGTAGATTTACTGTTCTTTAGGAATCGATTCTTGGAACGGCTGATGGTGAACATCGGGATTGTCTTGGTGTTCGCGGCCTTCTATTTGAGATTCCTAAAGTGAACCCGTAGGCACGGTCCCGACGCAGCGCGAAAGTGAAATCGGTCCGTTCGACACGATCTATCAGTCTGCGGCAGGTGACCGCCACTTTGCGGCCATTGGCGGATCATCCTGCGAACGGCCACAAACGCCGAATAACAGACTCACGAAAAGCAGCAATTCAAGTGTTTCCGTACGTCTTACAAATAAGAACGGGCTGATCAGCAGCCCATCTTAGTCTGATCCGTCAGGCCACGATCTAAACCTTCTGATACACCTCAGCCCCCTGTTTCACGAACTCGACCGACTTCACTTCCATGCCCTTCTTCAGCGCGTCGTTTTCGCTGATGCCTTGCTGCGCTGCGTAGTCGCGCACGTCCTGGGTGATCTTCATCGAGCAGAAGTGCGGACCGCACATGGAACAGAAGTGCGCCAGCTTGGCGCCGTGCTGGGGCAGGGTTTCGTCGTGGAAATCCCTGGCGGTGTCCGGATCGAGCCCGAGATTGAATTGGTCCTCCCAGCGGAATTCGAACCGCGCCTTGGACAACGCGTTGTCGCGGATCTGCGCGCCGGGATGGCCCTTGGCAAGATCAGCCGCATGCGCCGCGATCTTGTAGGCGATGATGCCGTCCTTCACATCCTTCTTGTTGGGCAGGCCAAGATGTTCCTTGGGCGTGACGTAGCAGAGCATGGCGGTGCCGTACCAGCCGATCTGCGCCGCGCCGATGGCTGAGGTGATGTGGTCGTAGCCGGGCGCGATGTCGGTGGTGAGCGGACCCAGGGTATAGAACGGCGCCTCGTCGCACCACTCCAGTTGCAGTTCCATGTTCTCCTTGATGAGTTGCATGGGCACGTGGCCGGGGCCTTCGATCATGGTCTGCACATCGTGCTTCCATGCAATCCGCGTGAGTTCACCCAGCGTCTTCAGTTCGGCAAGCTGGGCCTCGTCGTTGGCATCATAGATGGAACCGGGACGCAGGCCATCGCCCAGCGAGAACGCCACATCGTAGGCCTTCATGATTTCGCAGATTTCCTCGAAGCGGGTGTAGAGGAAGCTCTCCTTGTGATGCGCGAGGCACCACTTGGCCATGATGGAGCCGCCGCGACTGACGATGCCGGTCATGCGCTTGGCGGTCATGGGGATATAGCTCAGGCGCACGCCGGCGTGGATGGTGAAGTAGTCCACGCCCTGCTCGGCCTGCTCGATCAGCGTGTCGCGGAACATTTCCCAGGTCAGTTCCTCGGCCTTGCCGTCGACTTTTTCCAGCGCCTGGTAGATCGGCACCGTGCCGATGGGTACGGGCGAATTGCGGATGATCCATTCGCGCGTTTCGTGGATGTTCTTGCCGGTCGACAGATCCATCACGGTATCGCCGCCCCAGCGGATCGACCAGGTCATCTTTTCCACTTCTTCGGCAATGCCGGAGCTCACCGCGGAATTGCCGATGTTGGCATTGATCTTGACCAGGAAATTGCGCCCGATGATCATCGGCTCGGTTTCGGGGTGGTTGATGTTGGCCGGGATGATGGCACGGCCGCGCGCGACTTCTGCGCGCACGAATTCAGGTGTGATCTCGGCCGGGATCGCCGCGCCAAAGCGCTGGCCCGGATGCTGACGGCCGACCAGTTCCGCCATCTTCGCCCCTGTCGGCCCGGCCGCAACGAGGCTTTCAAGGTATTCCCGACGGCACAGGTTCTCGCGGATGGCAATGAATTCCATCTCCGGCGTGATGATGCCGCGCTTGGCGTAATGCATCTGGCTGACATTCATGCCAGGTTTCGCGCGGCGCGGCTTGCGCTGCAGGCCAGGAAATCGCATGGCGGCCAGACTCGGGTCCGCGGCCTGGCCGCGCCCATACTCGGAACTCAGGTTCGCCAGTATTTCCGTGTCGTTGCGCTCCGCAATCCAGCCGGCGCGCAAAGCAGGCAGCCCCTGACGGATGTCGATATGCGCGGCCGGGTCCGAGTAGGGACCCGAGCAATCGTAGACCACTACAGGCGGATTGGACTCGCTACCGATGCCGGCCGGTGTGTCCGCCTGGGCAATTTGCCGCATGGGCACCTGAACGTCAGGCCGGCTGCCCTGCACATAAATCTTGTTCGAACGGGGCAGCGGGTGTAGGGCCGCCTCGTCCACCCGAGCGGAGGTCGCAAGGAATTGGGTTGCTTGATTGGGAATGGCTGCGTTCATGCGCGCTCCTGTCAGGAAAAAAGTGGGGGAGCGCGAGACTCGCGTTCCCTACGCCGGCATGACCCGGATCAGGTTCAAAGGGTGTTTCTCACTTTGCGCCAGCGCGCAAAGACCCCCAGCGATGGCTCGAAAGTAGCGGAAATATGGAATAATTGCAAGGCACGCCCTCGTCAACTTATTGAATTATCGAAACTTAAGCCGGAGCAAGGAACGATGGATATCGAGCACGCACGCTTCAACATGGTCGAACAGCAAATCCGTCCTTGGGAGGTATTGGATCCGGACGTGCTGGAGTTGCTGCTCAAGGTCAGGCGCGAAGAGTTCGTTCCCGGGCCCTACCGCTCTCTGGCCTTCGTCGATATGGAGATTCCGCTCGGCCACGGCGAGCAGATGTGGTCGCCCAAGCTCGAAGCCCGTGCCCTGCAGGAACTGCAACTGAAAAACACCGACAAGGTGCTGGAAGTGGGCACCGGCAGCGGCTATCTCACTGCTTTGTTGGCCTCGCTTGCGCCCCAGGTGCGTTCCGTGGATTGCGTGGCGGAATTTGTCACCGAAGCCGGAAGGAAACTGGCTGCTCATGGCTTTGGCAACATCAGCCTGGAAACGGGGGATGGCGCCCTCGGCTGGCCAGCGCAAGGTCCCTATGACGCCATTATCATGACCGGCTCACTGCCGCTGCTGCCAGATGCCCTGCCCAGGCAGTTGGCGCCCGGTGGGCGCCTGTTTGTAATCCTGGGCGAAGGGCCGATCATGCAGGCCACCCTGATGACCTGCATTGCGCCCGGTTCCTACCGCCGTACCGTGCTGTTCGAAACCCTGGTCAAGTCGCTGCAGCATGCGCCCCAGCCGGAACGGTTCGTGTTCTAGGGAAGGCCCCCATATGGAGAAGAGCGTCCCGTGCGCAATATCAGCGTCACCGAGCTAGAGGCCATGCTCAAACAGGGGAACGCGCCCGCCGTTGTCGATGTACGGGAAGAATGGGAAATCCGCCTGGCACCGTTCCCCGGCGCGGCCTGGATCCCCATGGGCCAGATCCCGGCGCGACTGCCGGAACTAAATAAGGCCCAGGAAACTGTGGTTATCTGTCACCATGGCATCCGCTCCTGGCGGGTCGCCAAATTTCTGGAGAGCGAAGGGTTTGCGGACGTCATCAATCTGGCCGGCGGAATCGATGCCTGGTCCAAAGAGATAGACTCCTCGGTCCCGCTTTACTGAGCCAAGAATATGAGCCTGAAGCCCCTGGTACTAATACTTGGCGCGGCATTGGTGGCACCGCCTGCCGGCGCCGAGAATCTTTCCGACGTCTACCGGGATGCGCTGGCATTTGATGCCCAATATGCTTCGGCCCGCGCCCTCTACCAGGCCACCGAGGAAAGGCTGCCGCAGGCCCGTGCGGGCCTGCTGCCCAACGTGGGCGCAAACGCGAATCTGCGGCAGAACAAGGTGGAAAGCTCGGCCTTTCCAAGTTCAACATTTACGTCCAGTGGCTGGGGCATAAACGCGGTACAGCCCATTTTCCGCTGGCAAAACTGGGTGGCGGTCGATGAAGCCCAGGCCCAGATCAAGGCTGCCGAGAGCCAACTCAAAGGCGCGGGTCAGGATCTGATCTTGCGCACCGCCCAAGCCTATTTCGACGTTTTGCAGGCCGAAGACAACATCGAGTTCATCCGGGCGCAAGAGGCTGCGATTTCCGAACAGCTCGCCTCGGCGAAGCGCAGCTTCGAAGTGGGCACAGCGACGATTACCGATACCAACGAAGCGCAGGCGCGCTATGACCTGGCCACCTCCCAGGAAATCGCCGCACTCAACGACCTGCAAATCCGTAATCGGGCTCTGTTCAAGGTAACCGGCAAGACCTATGGAAAGCTTGCCCGACTAAACCCCAAGGCCGATCTAGTGCAACCGGAACCGGCAAACATGGATGTCTGGGTAAGCCGCGCCCAGGAAGGCAATGTCAATGTGCTGGTGCAGCGCTACCTCAAAACGATCGCTGACCAGGAAATCCAACGCACGCGGGCAGGCCATTACCCCACCCTGGATCTGGCCGCCAGCTATGCGGATAACCACAACCAGAGCTTTGGTGCCACCCAGATAGACAGCAGGAGCGGAATATTGGGCCTGGAGCTCAATATTCCGATCTATCAGGGCGGACTCATCTCCTCCCAGGTGCGGGAAGCGGTCGCCAATCAGGAAAGGGCCCGACAGGATCTGGAGAACGCCCTGCGCGACGCGACCCTGCAAACCGATCAGGCTTTCCTCAACGCCAAGAACGGCGCCGCCCAGGTCAAGGCCCTGGAGCAGGCCCTGGTTTCCAGCCAGGTGTCGCTGGATTCAACCCAACTCGGCCTGCAGGTGGGCGTACGCACCAACGTCGATGTGCTCAATGCACAGCAACAGGTGTACTCCGCGCGCAAGGACCTGGCGGCCGCTCGCTACAGCTTCCTGTTGTCGGTGCTCAATCTCAAGGCGGCGGCAGGCACCTTGTCCGTGGCCGATCTTGACGAAATCGACAGTGTGCTGACGGCTATGCGGGAGCAAGGCCCGAAACAAGCCCGGACCTCACTGCACCCGCAAGCCCCGATACTCGGCACCGAGGCCATGCCGCCGTCTTTCGGCGGCGCCCTACGGCTCAGCCGCGACCTGAGTCTGGCTTCGCCGCGCTAGCTGCAGGAGCGTCCACACCCGTTGGGCTGCGCCCCGGTGCGCGGCGGCGAAATTCCGGCCGGCCTCGCCCATCCCCTGCCGCGCAGCTTCATCCTGCATCAGCAATGCAGCCTGCGCAGCCCATTCCCCGGCATTCGCCACGCGCAGCGCCGCGTTACGCGAGATCGCGTCCTCGGCGGCCTGCTTGAAGTTCTCGGTATGCGGACCAAGCAGGGCCGGACATCCCACCGCACACGCCTCGATCAGATTCTGCCCGCCGTAAGGCAGCAGGCTTCCGCCGATCAGGGCGCAGTCGGCCATCGCGTAATAGGCAAACATTTCTCCCAGGCTGTCGCCCAGCCAGAACCGGGTGCCGGACCGCACCGGCTTATTCTCGCTGCGCCGCTGCAGGCTCAGTCCCCGGTCGCGTGCCAGTGCAGCCACTTCGTCGAACCGTTGCGGGTGGCGCGGAACCATGACCAGCAATACATTCGTCGCTGCGGATTTGCAAAACCCGTCGAGGATGAGTTTCTCTTCTCCGGCACGCGTGCTCGCCGCAAGCCAGACCGGTCGGCCGCCTATCCCATTCCGCATCGCCCTGCCCAGTTCGAGTTGATCCGGCGGCGGTTCAAGGTCAAATTTCAGGTTGCCCGTGACGACCACATTTGCTGCGCCCAGTTCGCGCAGCCGATCGGCATCCTCCTGTGTTTGCGCCGCCACGCCTGCGAAGCCCTGCAGAACGCTGCGCATCAGTGCCGCCATCCGCTGATAGCCGGATGCGGATTGTTTTGACAGGCGCGCGTTGACCAAAAACAGGGGCACCCCCGCTCGGCCCGTTTCACGCACCAGATTCGGCCACAGTTCGGTTTCCATGATCAGCCCCAAACGCGGGCGCACGCGGCGCAGAAAGCGGCGCACCATGACCGGGTAATCGTATGGCAGGTAGCGCACGCTGGCTCTGTCGCCAAACATCTGCTCAAGCGTCGTCCGCCCCGCGGGGGTCATGCAGGTAATCAGCAGAGGAGGCGCGGGCCTCTGCGCAAGAAAGCGCTCTACCAGCGGCGCGGCGGCGCGCGCTTCGCCTACGGAGACTGCGTGAATCCAGACC
>JBAWGM010000176.1:0-2915 GCA_049592895.1 Thiobacillaceae bacterium
GGAAAATACGGCGATCCAAAGCGCACCCAGGCAGGCTGCGAGCCATCCAAATCCCCGCATCTCGTCCCCTTATTCGCCCATACCCATCTTAATGTACCCGGTGGGGCACACGTCCGCACAGATATGGCAGCCGATGCATTTGCCGTAGTCTGTGTCGACATAACGCCCAAGAGTACGATCGGTCTTCTTGACCCGAAACACGGCGGTCTGCGGACAATACACCACGCAGTTGTCGCACTCGAAACAAAGGCCGCAGGACATGCAGCGCTTGGCTTCATCCACGACCTCTTTCTCGGTCAAGAGCTTCAGGCGCTCCTCAAAATTTCCCAGCGCCTCGTCAGCGGTCAGGTGCACCATGTCGCGCTTGAGGCGATCGGTGTACATGAAGTGGCCAAGGAACAGTTCATTGGCCGGAATCACGTACTTGGAAGAACGGTCTTCGTAATTGTGTACTGCATACTTGGCGTGGTCGGTGCCCCAGTCCTGCTTGTGGTTGTACTGTTCAACCGGCATGCCGGACTCGACCAGCTTGCGCAGTATGTCAAAACGGTCCGCGTCCACTTTGGGCCGCTTGCCCAGTTCGGTCGTGCCTTCGCGCAGGAAGGCATCAATGCCGTTAGCCGCGATCGAGGCGTGGCCAATAGCCGTCGTCAGCAGGTGGGGCTTGATCACGTCGCCGCCGACAAAGATGTGGGCTTTGCCGGGAAAGCGGTAGTTGCCGTCCGGCTTGATCAGCCCCTTGTTGTTGTTGAACTGTTCCAGGCCGGTGAAGTCGACGGCCTGTCCAATCGCAGATACGATCAGATCAGCCGGCAGATCCTGCTCGGTGCCTGGCTTGAGGATGGTTTGGCCCTTGACCACTTCGAACTCGGCCACACGCAGGGCAGTGGCGCGGCCATCGGCACCGACCACCACGGCAACTGGTGTCACACCGCCAAGGATCTTGATTCCTTCTTCCAGGGCGTGTTCGACCTCCTGCTTGGCGGCGTTCATCTTGTCCATCGTGGCGCGCGACACCAGCACCACGTCGGCGCCGCCACGGGCGGAAATCTCTGCCACATCATGGGCAGCATGGCCGGCCAGCACGTTCTCCGGACGATCAAGATCGGTCACATTGGTGATGTTGCCGAGACGGCGGGCCACGGTCGCCACGTCGATCGAGGTGTCACCACCCCCGATCACCACCACACGATTGCCGACATGCTGCAGGCGGCCGTCGTTGAAGGCCTTGAGAAAGGCGGTCGCAGTTACGCAGTTTGGCGCCTCGGCGCCGGGTACCGGAAGGGGGCGGCCGCTCTGGGCGCCCATGGACATAAAGATGACATCGAATTCCTTTTCCAGGTCCTCGAATTTCACATCGGAACCGACTCGGGTCTTCATGCGGGTTTCGACGCCCAGGTCGACGATGCGCTGGATCTCGCCGTCAAGCACGTGACGCGGCGTGCGGAAACCGGGGATGCCGTAGCGCATCATGCCACCGAGCAATTCGTGTTCGTCATAGATGGTGCAAGTGTGGCCCTTGAGGGTCAACTGATAGGCGGCAGCAAGACCTGCAGGTCCGCCGCCGATGATGGCGACCTTTTTGCCCGTCGGCTGGACGCTATCCTCGCGTTTGAAGCCCAGCTTGTTTTCAAGGGCAAAGTCGCCGACAAAATGTTCCACCGAATTGATACCCACATGGTCTTCAACCTGGTTGCGGTTGCAGCCGGATTCACACGGTGCGGGACACACGCGGCCCATCACCGAAGGGAACGGGTTGGCTTGAGCGATGCGGCGGAACGCGTATTCCTGCCAGTTCATGCCGGCCGGCGGCTTTTCGATGCCGCGCACGATATTGAGATAGCCGCGTATGTCCTCACCGGCCGGGCAACTCGCCTGGCAGGGCGGGGAGGCCAGCACATATTCAGGACACTTGTGGGTGTGATCGGCGTCGAAAATCCAATCGGCGCCCCTAGCAGGAATAGTTTCGCCATCCTTGTATTTGCGGAAGGTGAGTTTCTTTGCATTATCAGATGTGGTAGACATCACTGCTCTCCTAGAAAATATTTGATCCGTTTACACGTTGGCTTGTTCTTGTGTTTCAGCCGGAACCTCCAGCAGGATGGCCGTGCTGACCAACTGATGTACCCCGCCTACCATGCTCATGTCATAGCCGTAATATGGCAAAACCTTGGTGAACTGCGCCTTGCAGATCGCGCAGATGCAGGCAAGAAAATTGACCTGGTAATTGTCCGCCACATCCTTCAGCGCATTCATACGCGGTGAAGCGCCCTTGACCCGCACTTCCATCAGGTCGTCGGTCAGGATACCGCCGCCGCCGCCGCAACAGAAGGTGGCCTCGTGGGTGGTTCCGGGTGCCATTTCCTGGTAGTGGTTGGCCACCATTTTGATGATTTCACGCGGAATCGTGAACTGACCGCCTGGCGTATCACCCATGCGCGAGGCACGCGCAACGTTGCAGGAATCATGAAAGGTGATGACCCGGTGATCGTTGAGGGAAGGATCGACCTTGATCACGCCGCGCTTGAGCAGGTCGTAGGTGACCTCGCAGATATGCGCAGGTTGGGGAACGCTATGATCCAGCTGGGCTTGCAGCTTCCTGGCGAACTCATCATCCGCCGCCGCACCGTCACCCACGCCGGTCAGGGTATTCCAGAAGCTGTACGCCACGCGCCAGGCGTGGCCGCATTCGCCTACAACGATGCGCCTCACCCCCAGTTCCAGGGCCGCGTCGCGAATCCGCAGGGCCGCCTTGCGCATATTTTCATAGCTGCCAATGAACAGACCGAAGTTGCCTGCTTCCGACGCCCGCGACGACAGGGTCCAGTTAATGCCGGCCGCATGGAACACCTTGGCATAGCCGATCAGGGACTCCACATGCGGTTCGGAGAAGAAATCCGCAGAAGGCGTGACCA
>JBAWGM010000177.1:0-1943 GCA_049592895.1 Thiobacillaceae bacterium
GTCTGATGGAGCCCTGGAACAGCCTGGATGAAACCCTGGTGCGCGATTTTGTCGATCAGCACGAACGGGTTCAGGTCTGGATCCAGCCCAAGGGGCCGGACACGGCCTATGCTTTCTATCCGGCCGACGCGCCGCCGCTGGATTATTCCCTGCCCGAATTCGGCTTGGTGATGCCCTTCCGTCCCACCGAGTTTACCCAGGTCAACATGGCCATCAACCGGGCATTGGTCAGCCGCACGGTTCGTTTGCTGGCCCCGGGCCCGGAGGACCGGATAGGGGATTTTTTCTGCGGCTTGGGCAATTTCACTTTGCCCCTCGCAAGCTCAGGTGCGGCAGTTGTCGGGTTCGAAGGGAGCAGGAGTCTGGTTGAAAGGGCGCGCCACAATGCCGCCGCCAACGGCTTGTACGATGTCGAATACCGTGTGGACGATCTGTTTCAGATGACTGCGGAGAAGTATTCCCGCTTGGGCCATTTCGACAAGCTGCTGATTGATCCACCGCGCGACGGCGCCATGGAACTGATAAAGTCCCTCCCGGAGCGTGATGGCCCCCGGCGCATTGTCTATGTGTCCTGCAACCCGGCCACCCTGGCCCGGGATGCCGAAGTGCTCTGTCACGTCAAAAACTACCGTCTGGTCGCCGCTGGCGTGGCCAACATGTTCCCGCATACCGCGCACGTGGAATCCATCGCAGTGTTTGAACGGCCGCCGATTAAACGCGATGGCGCAGGCTAGACCGCCCGCGCCATCCCGCATACTTCGTTGAACTCCGGCTCAGGCCGCTTTCATCATCATCGGCCGACCCACCTCGGTCGCTTCCTTCACCTCCATCAGCTTGCCTGTCCCGACGTCATAGATGTAACCGTAGACCGGGATATCCTGAGGCACCAGCGGATGCATGCGGATATGCTTCACGTCTGCCACCACGCTTTCGGATTGATTGCTGATGGTCAACCAGTCGATGAAATCGCCGTCCGTGCGCCCTTCGTTGACCCCAGGATCGGTCCACTTGCCTGCGCTGAACTGGGCGGTACGCAGACTGTTGCGCAACAATCCGCGCATCACGTCATCGGTGAAGGTCTCCATCCCGCAGTTGGTGTGATGAATCACGAACCACTCGCGGGTGCCCAGCAGCTTGTAGGAAATCACCAGGGAGCGTATCGCATCCTCGCTCGCCCGGCCTCCCGCATTTCGGATCACGTGCGCATCCCCTTCCGCCAGTCCAGCGAATTTCGCGGGATCCAGGCGCGCATCCATGCAGGTAAGAACGGCAAACCGCCGGCTGGGGGGCATGGCCAGTTTGCCCTTGTCCCCGAAGCGATCGACATACTTGGAATTGGCTGTTAGGACTTCGTCCAGAATCTTGCTCATGACACACCTCCTGAAGGCTTAACGCCTTCGTCAAATTGCAGGCCGCGCAGCCTGCCTACCCAGAGCGTGCCGCCGGTACCCTTGACTTGGGAAAATGAAAAAAAGATGGGCGGCTACTGGCCCAAGGACTTCGTGCAGACGTAAGCGAGGTTCACGTCTCATTTCTGTATAGCACACCGAACCGGGGCCGATAGATCAAGCTTGCGGAGGGTAATAGGACTCTGCGGAGGGGCGCATGCATCGAGCACCGTCCCCGTTGATTGAAGGCCGGGCCGAACAGACGCGATCTACTTTGATACTTTTCCCATCAGGAGATGCCCGCCGCCAAGCCGCCATGGACATAGACACCGGAGGTGTCGGCATCCTTGTCGTACACGTTCCAGCCCGGCATGATGTTCAATATCGGGTCCCGACGGGTCGCATTGGCCCCGGTGTCGAGGACCGCCATATCGGGCCAGATTGTTCTGCCTGTGGCTGCAACAGGGACTGGTTGATGGGTTCAAAAGTGGCCGAATGGGCCGGGCCAGGAAATGCAATGATCAAGGCCACTAATAATGCTGAAACCAGCAGGGC
>JBAWGM010000178.1:0-2887 GCA_049592895.1 Thiobacillaceae bacterium
TCGTAATAAAGCGCATTCACGCTGAAGTCGCGCCGCGCCGCATCCTCCTCCAGGTTGCCGAACACATTGTCCGACAGCAGGCGGCCGTGCTCGTCCGTCTCCCGTTCCTCTTCGTCCTCGCCCGCGAGGTTGCCGGCAGAGCGGAAGGTGGTGACCTCGATGGTGTCGCGTCCGCACATCACGTGGACTATCCGGAAACGACGGCCGATGATGCGGGAACGTCGGAAAAGGTGGCGGACCTCCTCGGGCGTCGCATCCGTGGCGACGTCGAAATCCTTGGGAGTACCACCCAGCAGCAGATCCCTCACCGCGCCGCCGACCACAAAGGCCATGTAGCCATGGTGCTGCAATTCCTCGCACACCTTGAGAGCACAAGGGTGGATGGCTTCGCGGGAAATACCGTGCTGTTTCTTGACGAACACCAGAGGCCCGGCAGGTCGGGTGCTCTTGCCCCTGCCCAGGACGGACTTGATGAACTTTCGTATCATGGCCGGATTATACCCTTGGACCAAGGGCGTGCCGGGGACGCAGGGCAGAGCTTGCGAGTTTGCAGTGGGGCGCATATGGCATGCGCCGGCATCGGTTCTGCGTCCTTGCGTAATTCGTGATCGATATGCTCGCTTGTTACCTCAGCGCAGGCTGACAATCGGCCAGTCCGCAATCCTGGCGTGAGCTTCGAGAGTCGGGTCCGGGTCCACCGCCACCGGAAAATCCACCTTCTGCAGCAACGGCAAGTCGTTCAGCGAGTCGCTATAAAACCAGCTGGCGCGAATGTCTTCCCACAGCAAACCCCGATCGGCAAGCCACATTTCCAGGCGCGTGATCTTGTGTTCGCGGAAGCAGGGAATGCCGGCCACCTTGCCGGTGTAGAGTCCGCCCGCTTGTTCCGGCTCGGTGGCGATCAGGTGCTCCACGCCGAACGCTTGCGCAATCGGTCCGGTAACGAAGGAATTGGTGGCGGTGATGATGGCGACCAGGTCCGCATCTTCCTGATGCTGCTTGACCAGCGCCATGGCCTTGGGCGCGATCATCGGCCTGATTCTGGTTTGCAGATACTCAGCGTGCCACGCATCTAACTGGGCGCGGCTGTGGCGGGCGAGGGGGCGCAACTGGAAATCGAGAAAGGCATGGATGTCCAGGGTGCCGTCCTTGTACTGGTCATAGAATACCTGATTGCGGGCCTCGTATACTTCGCGGTCCAGCACGCCTTTGTGAATCAGGAACTGGGCCCATTCAAAATCCGAATCCCCGGCCAGCAGGGTATTGTCGAGGTCGAACAGCACGAGTTTCATTTGAACAAGATACGCGGCAGGCAAAAGCAAAATTATACCGGGGCACTCCGGTGCCGCCTGCCGCGATAGAATTCCGCCATGACTGGCGCGGTTCTCTCCCTGCCCGAATCCTTCACCACTCTGGGGTGGATGGGGCTGGTCGCGCTGTCCTGGGGATTCTGGCGTTCCGGCGACTGGAAGAGGCTGCTGGATCCGGCCCGCTCAAACCTGTTTCTCGGGGCCTCGGTGGCCGTGTTGGGCTTATGGCAGATCCGTGCCGGCATCCAGCCCGGACTGGAGTTCCACCTGATTGGCGTGTCTGGCGCCACGCTCATGTTTGGTCCGTGGCGCGGCATTCTGGCAGGCCTGATCGCCATGGCCGGCAGCATACTCGGAGGCCATGGGGAGTGGGCCAACCTGGGCGTCGAGGCCCTGGTCTTTGTGGCCGTGCCGGCCTTCGTCACATACGGCCTGCTCAGGCTGGCGGAGCGCAAGCTGCCTCATCACTTTTTCATTTACGTGCTGGTCAACGGCTTTTTTGGCGTTGGCCTGGCGACGATCGCTATCGGTTTGGTGGCAACGGCGCTCATGGCCCTGTCCGGCACCTACAAGCTGGACTACCTGCTGGAGCATTATTCGCCGTATTACATCCTGCTGGCCTGGTCGGAAGCCTTCAGCACCGGCATGGCCATTACCCTCATGGCGGTCTATAAACCGGACTGGCTGGAGACGTTTGACGACAACCTGTATATCAAGAACAAGTAACGTCTGCGCAGTGTGAAGATAGACTACCCCAATTTGCCGGTATCCTCCCGGCGAGACGAAATTCTTGCTGCGCTTGATGCCAGCCAGGTGCTGATCCTGTGCGGTGAAACCGGTTCGGGCAAGACCACCCAGATTCCCAAGATGTGCCTGGAAGCCGGTCTCGGGAAGCGCGGCATGATCGGTTGCACCCAGCCGCGCCGGATTGCCGCGCGTTCGGTGGCTGATCGGGTGGCGAGCGAACTCAAGGGTGAGCTGGGCGGCCTGGTGGGCTACAAAGTGCGATTCACCGACAAGGTTCGCCACGATACGCGCATCAAGTTCATGACCGACGGCATCCTGCTGGCGGAAAGCCAGGGCGACCCGCTGTTGTCGGCTTATTCCTGCATCGTCATCGACGAGGCGCACGAACGCAGCCTCAACATCGACTTCATCCTGGGCTATCTGCGCCAGTTGATCGTTCGACGGCCCGAGCTCAGGCTGGTCATCACCTCCGCCACCATCGATGCAGAAAGATTCTCCGCGCATTTTTCCCGCGCGCCGGTGCTCGAGGTGTCGGGCCGGATGTATCCAGTTGAGATACGCTATCGGCCGTTAAAGGAGCCCAGCAATAGTCCCCCTCTCCCTTTGGGAGAGGGCCGGGGTGAGGGCGGCGTGGCCGGAAAGAGGGCTGGGATGAGAGAGCGGGGTGAGACGCCCCAGAAAGGCGGAAAAAGGGCCAAGGACGAAGCCGATCTCACCGCTGCGATACTCGAGGCCACCGATGAACTGGCCCGCCTGGGCTGGGGCGACACCCTGATCTTTCTGCCGGGCGAACGGGAGATTCGTGACGCGGCCGAGGCGCTGCGCAAGCA
>JBAWGM010000179.1:0-3094 GCA_049592895.1 Thiobacillaceae bacterium
GGGCTCTATCCCGTCGCCCGATCCAGGTCGTGAGGTCAGGCGCGGCGAGTAGTGCGTCCGCTTCATCCGGTGTCAGGTAAGCAATTGGTCGGCGCACATAGCGTTTGCTCGGCATGGCGAGAACGCATTGCGCCACGGCGCTATACTCCGGTGCGTGCAGGGCGACATAGCGGAAGAAGGAATGAATGGCGGCCAGGCGTGCATTACGGCTGCGGACGCTATTGTCGCGGTCCTGCTCGAGATGATCGAGGAACACACCGACAAACGCCGCATCCAAGTCGGGCAGCGACAGTGCTGAGGGTGATTTGCGCAGGCGCTGCTGAGCAAACTGCAGGAGTAAGCGAAAGGTATCGCGGTAACTGGCGATGGTGTGTGAACTGACCTGCCGCTGGCGCAGGAGTCGATCCAGGAAGAACGACTCCAGGAGCGCGGAGAAAGTGCTGACTCCATTTTGAATTGTGTTCATGGCCGCATCCCCCGCTCGGAGCGTGCTACCCGGCGCATTACGTAGTGCATCAGTTGCGGCGTCGCGGTGAGATACCAATAGGTATCGGTAATGTGGGCATGTCCGAGATAGGTGGAAAGTTCCGGCAGGTGCCGTTCGACATCGACGCCGCGGCGATGCCACTCGGTCAGTGTGTTGATGGCCAGTCGATGCCGAAAGTCCAGCAGACGAGGTCCGCGTGAATCATCCGGGCCGCGCAGGCCGATCTGGCGAGACAATTTGACGAAGGTCCAGCGCACGACGCAATCCGTCAGGCGAGTACCAGCGTCCGAGAGGAAGAAGCTCGGACTATCTGGGTAACGGCACAAACGATCCCGGCGCTTTGCATAGCGTTGCAACGCCGATTGCGTGGTGGGATGCACCGGCACATAACGCGACTTACCGAATTTGCTCTCGCGAATCGTCAGTACGCCATTGACGAGATCGACATCGTTTCGATCCAGATACAAGGCTTCATTGGTGCGCAGACCGGTGGCAACATACAAGCCGAATAGCGTGGCATAAGTATGCGGTCGCAGACCGGTCGCCGATGGCAGTTGCCGTGCCACCTCAAGCAAGAGGCCGATGTCTTCGTCGCGATAAATATAGGGCTCCGGACGTTGTAACTGATACGGTAGCAAGTCCGGTGATGGCACGAGCGTGCGTGGATCGCTCGCGCTGCAGTACTGCGCAAACCGACGCACCATGCCTAAGCGGTTGGCCCATTGCGCCGGCTGCGCATTGGCAGGCTGAGTCGCCCACGCCAGAGCGAGATCGGTGGTGATGTACGTTGCGCCCGCAGCATCGGCGAAGTCGACGAAGCGTTGCAGCAAACGTCCGGGCAACCGCAACTTGACGCCGAGGGCACGGCGGAGCGCCAGATACTGATCGAGCGAAGCTTGTAACGACGTGGCAGGGGGTGATTTCCTCATGATGCACTACCCGGCCACGGTAGGGCAATGCGGCGCAGCGCAGCAATATCCACCTTGGCGTAAATCTGCGTCGTCGTCGGTTGTTGATGCCGGAGCAATTGACCGATCTCATCCAGGGACGCACCCCTGCGCAGCAGCTCTGTTGCCAGCGAATGCCTCAGCAGGTGAGCCCCTTTGAACTCGGGGTTCAACCCGACGCGTTGCAGTGCGCGACGCATGACATTGCAAACGGCGACAGCGCTGGCAAAGCCACGCCGTGGAGCTTTCGAACGAACAAATACGCGACGCGTCGAACACACGGGACGAACGTGACGCAGATAGTGCGCCAAGGCGGCGCCGACATCCTTGGGCAGTGGCAATCGTGCCAGCCGTTGGCCCTTGCCACGCACGAGAATCTCGCCGGCCTCCCAGTCCAGATCATCCAAGGTCATCCCAACTACCTCCCCGGCGCGCAACCCCAGACGTGCCAGCAACAACAAGATTGCATAATCGCGTTGGCCTACCCGTGTATTGCGATCGCAGGATTCGAGCAGTCGCTCCACTTGTTCGGGTGGGAGCGACTTGGGCAGTTGTGATAAGCGCCAGAGTGCAACGCCCGGTACGGCGGCAGCCAGATCCATCTTGATCGCTCCGCGTTGGAGTAGAAAACGCAGGAACGAGCGCAGCGCCGTGACCGTCAATTTGGCGTGAGTACGGCTGACCCGCTGGACTTGACTAAGAATGAAGTGATGGAGATCTTGCGGGCAGAGTTCCGAAATACGCAGCGCCTTGCCGGCGAACCGCTCAGTCAAAAAACGCCGCACGATAGGCAGATAGCTGATCAACGTCGACGGCGAGAGGCCGCGTTCCGACCTGAGGAATAGCTCAAAATCTCGCGTGAGCTTGCCCATCGCGCTCCGATCGATCCGTGGTGACACTACCCGAACGCAGCCGATCCCGCGTAAAAACGAGAGAAGTTGTTGCGTCGTCGCGACGTCCCCGCGTCGCACAACACTGCGACGGCGGCGACCCATGTGAAATTGCCGGAGCCACTGCTCATCCAGCTTTGCCAGCGGGAGTTTGTGCCGCTTGAGCCAACGGCTGAGTTCCGCCACCAGCGTACATTTGACGTGAATAGTCGTCGCGGCGTAACCCTCGCTGGCGAGGAGCGTTGCAAATCTATCGAGGTGGGATACCAGTGGGCCACCGCCGGAACAACTGGGTAGTGCCGTAACGGCACCGTTGCGAGTGATCTTCATCGTCAGTCTCCTTAAATCGAGGGGAAATCCCCAAGGAGACGACACTCCAATAACGTCGGGAACTCAAGCGCCCACCGTGGCGCAGATCACGCCCACAAAATCTGTATTGATTTCATCGCCCTGTAACGACGTTGGCCAAGGCCGCGACCACCAACGTGCGCGCACCGCGTTTCCGTCCCAATGATCGCCTACTGGCCTTCTTGAAGAGCCTCTGATTATTCCGCATTGGTGGTGGCCTTGGCTGCGTATTCTCCAGGGATTTCAGCCCCCGGAGATCGGTATGCGGAATAATCCGGGACTCGGAATTATGGCCATAATTCCGCATGCGGAATTAGAGGCATCCCGATCTGATCACTCACGACTTGCGCGATCTGGTGGCGCAGCGGCTGTACGGGCTGTGCTGCGGCTACGAGGACCTGAATGACCACGCGGCCTTGCGC
>JBAWGM010000180.1:0-6727 GCA_049592895.1 Thiobacillaceae bacterium
GAGCGTACCGATTCGGTCCATGAACTGCGGGCCGGGTAGATTCAGAGGAAACCATTAAGACGCACAAGAGAATGACCGTCGGTGAACGCACTACGTAGAAATGTGCTGAAAGGCGTTGCCGGCGTAGGCTCCCTTTCCGTGGCTACTGCAGCCGGTATGCTCAAGCCTGGTCAGGTGCTGGCCGACTGGGACCAGGTCGCTTTTGATGCCCGCAAGGCTGCCGACTCATTGGCCGCCATCGGCGCGCTGCATGCTCCCATTGGCGAAAATATTATTCTCAATGTGCCGGATATTGCTGAGAACAGCGCCTCGGTTCCCGTAGAGATAACCGTCAGCATGCCTGATGTTGACTTGCTCTATATTTTGGCCGAGAAGAACGCGTACCCCTTGATCGCGAATTTCGCTTTGACTGATTTTGGCGGATACATGTCAACCCGGATCAAGATGGGACAGACGGCCGCCGTGCGTGTCGTCGTGAAAGCGGGTGGCAAAACGTGGACCGTGGCCAAGGACGTGACGATCACGGTCCGCGGTTGTGGTGGCGGCGATCCTGCCTAGGCAACGCCCGGAAGGACCGTACGCATAGCCGTGAGCCGCGATTCCGGCCCCAGCCTCAGTCGCTCTTACACCGGCGGTTGTTCATGTGCCACGGGTCATTGTCCAAGGCGTCCCTATGCTTCCTGAACTCCGTCCCCGCCATGAACCCGAACAGGGTGGTCACAAACAGAATGATTCCCGATCCGAGCCATAGTCCCTTGTGTTCCGAAATTGCGCCGACATCAATGCCCATTACAACTATGCAGAACACGATGTAGCCGATAATTAATGTGCGCCAGATCATTTTCTTCTCCTGATGATGGTGTTCCGTTCGCCGTACTTTCCTGTTCCCTATCCAATGCGCCTATTGAAAGCGCCTAGTAATACTTAGAATGACAAAGCTGATTCATCATTAAACGCCTGCGATACTCAATTCGCATCTTGAGAATGATCACCCCTGCTGCAACTAACAGGAGCCCGCACAATCTCCCCAGGATTCCATCTAATCCAACCAGGGAGGCAGCACCCAAAATCACGTAGAGGAATGGCAAGGCCTCGTAGGTGGCAAACGGGATTCTCATTCTGTGGTCTCCATTCCGGGTAGTGCGCATCGGGTTAGCGGGATACACTTTCCAAGACGCAAGGTACATACCAACACCATGTTTTTGCTGGGAAGGCCCGTAACACCGACGAATCGGGGTTCGGTTAGCGACATACCACAAGGAGGAACGCAAACCTGCCCCCCGTGTTGCGCCGAGAGTTCAACATGACAGTCGAACTCAGAGAAACCCTCGTGCCGGCAGTTCGATTCCGCCCCTGGCCACCACCTGCACTGCGTAATGGGCTCGGGGTGGCCTTTTCGCGCTTCTGTGGTCTGTATGGGCTGCTATTGGGCTCGGTATAGGCTCAGAATTGGCCAGGAAATCGGGGGCGATTCATATCCGAACCGAGGAGGTGAGCGAAGGGCAATATCTATACAACAAGCTTGAAGCGCCCCGTGACGACGCAAAGGCGCGGGAAGAACGTCGCGTTAGAAGAATTGGGTATCGCGGGTACCTGAAGGCGCAGGGAATCGGCGAACTTTGAGTAGCCGTGGGCAAGCTGTTTGTCGGCGGTGGAAAGCCTGGAACGCAGAAAGTCGAAAGAGGCGCTCGCAGGGAATGTCCCCACAAGCGCCTCAGTTCGATACGTGAAGCTTGGATGACCGAGCTATCTCCAGCGTTGAAGGTATCGCAACCCCTGGCCCGTGGATTCCATCTAGGTGCTTTAATAGCCTACTCGTATGGCTGAGTTGTACCCCAGACGCTCACCCCGCCGTCCCTGGCGTTGAACGTATCGTAACCCCGGCCCGTGGAACCCATCGAGGTGCCTTGATAGCTCCCTTCAATAGGCGCGCCCTCCCTGGCATGGAAGGTATCGTAACCCTGACCTGCCGCCGACCCCATCGAGGTACCCATATAGGAATCGCTGGACACCGGTTGGCCATCGCGGGCCTGGAACGCGTCCCAGCCTTGGCCCGGCTGCAGATCTGCAGCCGCTGTGAACTGCGGGGCGAAAGCGGCCGCTGTGAGAACGGTTGCTGCTATGGCGCTTAGTTTGATGATGTGCATGATGTGAACCCTCCAAACCGATTGATCAAACACGCGGACTGTGTATCAGCCCACTTGGTGGAGACATTGTGTTAGCGATCGTCCCCTCTCTCCCCATGAAGCCTCATCACTCTTGTATAGACCAAAATCCCAGCAGAAAAGCAAGAATCCCGCAGGGATTAAAGCGGAATCCTGGTTTGGGGCTGATCCATGAAGAGAGCAAGCAGTCCGACCTCATGCATTCCTTACGCAGCTAAAGGGTGGCACTCCAAACAGCCACTCTTTTCGGCCGCTTCCTGCCTGGCGAAGGCAGGAATGGAAGCCACCATCGCGGCGGCTCCAACCACAAGTCATGATGCGTCCCTTTCGGCAACAAGTGCGGGCAACCCGTTGGCCTAGCCCGCTGCGCACTGTCTCAGTTGCCGCTCTACCCGTTGCGGCAAGCGGCGATACCGGCCTTGGCGCAGGTCTTAATCTGGGACCAGAAATGTTGCCGCCTCATCGCGTTGCGTCTAAGGCCAGGTATTGGCGAACTCCGTCTGCCACATGACGCTCGATCGCAGCGATCAGGATACGGACCTCTGCGGGGCTAAGGTCGGGGTAGGACTCATGCACCACCCTTTGAGCGACATATTCGACGGAGCTGTCTACCCAGTCGTGGGACCCACGAAAAAAATGGGATATGCAATTACATGCATCCGGGAAGATCAAGCGCAACCTGGCGTTATGGCGACGCTCAATTACTGACGATTCGTTGCCTGCGATCACCTTGTCCATTTCCGCCTCCCGTTCCCGCCTCTATTACGAACATAATAGACCATGCAAATGATAAGGTCTCTATTTACAGTCAGTGGAGCCGGCTCCTCCTGTGAAAGTTTGGGCCCATTGGCCTGCCCTTGGTTCTCTGGCCCCAGGTAAGGTCCTATGAAAGCCTTGATAACACCCGGAATGAAATAGCCCGTAGTAAGCACACGCTACACAAGGTTCAGCGCCGAAGACCAAAAAATTGCCGAGTTCTATGTGTGGGTAAAGGTATCTTTAGACGGCGTAGGCATGTCCGACACGGGCAACCTAGCGCTGATGACGCTCATCCAGGTATTTGCCCATTTCTGAGACCTTCCAGCACGGGAATAGACTTGACAGGAAGTCCGTATCGCGCGAAGGCATGAGGTCTCGATAAAAGGCGGCCGGCCATCGGCAGGCATCCAAGTGATAGGTCCAGAACGCAAACAATCTCAGAGCTGAGCAGACTCTTCACCTCTTCTTGCACCCGTCGCAACTGAGGGAAGCATGTCAGTTCGTCCGAGCGTCCGCTATGAGGGGCCGGTCTTCGTACAAGCCTTAATAGAACTGCCTTGAAATCGGCTTGCTGCGTGTCAATCTGAGCAGATCTCTTGAGTCTTGAGGGCGACTGCCCCTGCGACCTTATGCTTCACCAGGCTTTGCTGACAACCACCCCATAAAACCCGCTGTCTGAAACGGGGATGACAGTCATGTCTTTGTATGGCTTGACAAAATAAAAACTGGCCGCCGAACCAAGTGCTGCGCCTGCGACCACATCATGAATGTAATGCTTCTTAGACTCAACCCTGCTGTAACCGACAAACGTCGCGGCCACATAGGCAGGAATGGCGTATTCCAACCCGTAGCGTTCATGGATAAAACTCGCGCCCATAAACGCGCCCGTGGCGTGTCCGGAAGGGAACGACTTGCAGCACCCCCCGTTCGGCCGTCTTTCGTGGATTACGTCTTTAAGGATTTCTGCAATGGCTTGAGAGGTCGCCAGGGACTCGACAAACTGGACCGTTCCGTCCCAGCCTTTCTCATAAAATAGCGTGCCTCCCAGACCAACCGCCGGAATGGCTATTTGCAGAACATCTCCGGCTTTCTCAATGCTGTTCTTCGCACTGACCGGTCCCGAGCCAAGTGCCAGGGCCAACCCGGCAATCCAGATGCACCGCCGTCCTGCAAGGAAAGAGAGACTCACCAACAATGGGGGAGAGGCCACGAGGCCGATTTCAATTTGCGGTGCAATCAGATCTGAACGTTGGATGTGTCGCCAATTGTCTTGACTGCCCGTTCTCCCGCATCCGGAGTGTTTCCTTGACAAGGCCCAATATCGGCCTGGTCCGGCAGACATCGGCGAAGCTGCCAAAAAAGGAAGGGGGTCCTCATCTGCACTGCCGGGCACGCAATGAACGCCTTTCAGGTCCATCTGAAGAGCGTAGGGATGAAACCTTTCAATTTGCTTACAGCATGCGCGATATCCTTACCTCATGCGGACGGCGGCGGTCGGCTTCGGCGGGCCGGGTCGCGCTGTGCTGATGGCGCAGCCAAGAAACGCCCGGTCCCTCGCAGACAGTTCAGGCAATCAGACTTGTTCAAGCGCCACGGCCCCCAACACACCGGGTAACGCCACGCCAACAACGAGCTCGGCGTTTAGTGCGTCGGGGACGGCGGGAGGCATCACTAGGTTAGGACTTCGCTTAGCCCCGCTTTTTGAACTCAATCGTCGGAGTCGCGTAAACTCCAGTTTTCGCATCGCAGGCGTTCTACAAAGTATCGACGCATGAACGAGTGATAGACACGCAATGATAGTGGCCTAATCTGAGGAAGCAGCAAATCCATGTTGAACCTAAACCGGCTCGGACGGGTCGCAACCGAAGACAGCACATTCTCGTTGCAGTTGACTTACGCTGCGTGAGTTGCGTCGGCTGCATCATATTCAGAACGCACGGAAATGTCTGGGAACCAGTAGAGTAAGAGCAAGCAACCCATCAACCTCAAGGAGAATTCATGAAAGTCCGCGCCTTACCCATCATCACCCTCGTCCTGGCAAGCAGCTCAGTCCAGGCTCAAGATGGCTCTGAATCGATGATGAGCCCCATAACCGATTTGAATCCAGCGACCGTAATGGTTGTCCCCATAAAGATGATGACAGAGATGATGGTTATCCCCATGAAGATGATGGTGGGGATGATGGCTGTTCCCGTGAAAATGTTGGAAGGGATGATGGCGGCGCCCACGGGCATGATCAATGCGGCGAACATGATAGACCCGGCGACCATGTCTCAGCAGACTTCGGCAGCAGACTATCGCATTCCGGCATACGATGCGCCCGCAGCTCCGGCTCAAGCCGAGCCAACCGGTAGAGCTGCTCCAGCCCTCTGAAGCTGCTCCAGGCGCGGCCTGAGGCGCGAGCCAGGCCTTAGCCCGCTTTTGAAGACTGGGTTGCAACGTCAATAAGGTGACGCAACATCTTCCGACTTGAACTTGCACAAATGCTGAATCGCTATCTGAGCCGAATGCCAGAGCGGTTAACGTTCAACGATATGACTTGGCCCCTCAGGGGATCTGATATGGAGGGCCTGTCCGGCTTCACCAGACTGTGCAAACACTGCTGCAACCCATCGTCTTCTTTCTAAGTCCCTGGGAGTTTTCGCCAACTGTGCTGTTCGTCTGTGCCGGGAGCGCCCTGCTCTATTTGCGTGGACTGCGTCGCGATAGCGGCGAGGGTACATCACCCGGATTCTGGCGCAGCACGGCTTTCCTCATCGGCTTGACAGCCATCTATGCGTTTCTCCAGACCCGCCTGGACTACCTGTCCCAGCACATGTTCTGGGTGCATCGCCTGCAGCATTTGGTGCTGCACCATGCCGGACCATTTCTCATCGCTCTTTCGGCCCCCCTGGATACCATGAGCCGGGGCGCGCCAAGCTGGCTTCTCCGCAGATTCTTCGTCCCGTTGCGACACAATCGACTGACACTGAAACTCTATCGGCTCATCCAAAACCCGGTCGTCGCGCCCCTCTTGTTCACGGGACTTATCGGCTTCTGGCTGATACCGTCGATTCATTTCAAGGCCATGCTCAGTATCCAGCGTTACGACGCCATGAACTGGAGCATGCTGATCGACGGGCTGCTGTTCTGGTGGCTGATCGTCGGGCCGGAGAACCACACGGGCCTCAAACCTTTGGGCTATGGCACCCGCATTATCATGCTCTGGGCTGTCATGTTGCCGCAGATCGCCATCGGCGCTTATGTCGCCTTGAGCAATTCCATCCTGTACAGCATCTACAGCGTGTGCGGCCGTGCCTGGCCCATTGCACCGCTGACGGATCAAAATCTCGGCGGACTGATCACCTGGATTCCGGCTGCCATGATGAGCGTGGTCGCCGCGCTGGTCGTATTGCGGCGGTGGCGAAACGACAGTGACGCTGAGGGCGTCACGCTGCCACAGGCGGCAGTCGCCATGGCGAAACCGTCGATGTCTTGAAGCGCATGATCGTCCGCAACGCAACCAGTCAAGATTTTCGGGGTCGCCTCCATTCCGCCAATTCTTCCCTTCGAGGAGCAGCTTGATGACAATATGCCGTGACTTCGCTCTGGCTTTCTGTTTGCCGGTATCAGGCCCCAGGCACCGGGGCCTGCGGTCAATGCGCAGCCTGCACCTCTGGCTCGCCGCGGCACTGTGCGTGGCGTTCGCCGGAACGGCGCAGGCGACCGAACCACGCCCATTGGTCGAGCATGCGCGCATCCGATGGCTGCCAGGAAATCTGCCGCTGGCCGGATATTTTGACCTTACCGACACGGGACAACGT
>JBAWGM010000181.1:0-8709 GCA_049592895.1 Thiobacillaceae bacterium
AACGATTTATCGGCGCATATTAAGACTAACGCAATCGCCCGTGCCCCGCATGATTCCTATGTGAGGAAGCGGCCCGTGCGCCGAGCCGCGTTAGGCTAACCTTGCGCCGTGGAAATCCAGGCTAGAGCAATTGCCGGAAGAGTTTCGTTTGCAGCGACTCATCTTCAAGGCCGCTCGCAAGGCGTTCGACACGCTACAGGAAAAGTTTACCGGTGGCCGGGATTACCTGGCATTCCAGTTGATTCGGCTGGTTGAGCAGTTCCTGCAATCGGAAAAACTGGATATCCCCTCGCTATTTCATCAGGATCCGTTGCGCAAGCGGATTCTGATTTCCCTGAATATGGATATTGTGGTCACCCATTTGCTGCGGTATCTGTTTGAGCAGAATCAGGAGCGCATCGAGCCGGTCTTCGATGAGGAGTATCCCATCGGTTCTACCCGCGCCATGCGCACCTGGTACACCACCAAGCTCTGCCAGCCTGCGCAAAAATCGCAGATCAGCCATGTCGTTGTGGACAGTGCATGGGAAGCGCATACCGCCAACGTGCTGGAACAAAGCGGGCTTGTGATTGCCTATGCTAAAAACGATCATCTTGGTTTTCAGGTGCATTATTTGTGGAGCGGCGCGCGCCGCCGTTTTGCGCCGGATTTCCTTATACGGCTGGGGAATGGCAAAACGCTCATTCTCGAAGTCAAGGGCGAGGACAGCCCGCAGAATCAGGCAAAACGGCAGGCTTTGGGCGTTTGGGTTAAAGGCGTAAACGCCAAAGGCGGCTTTGGTCTGTGGTGCTGGGACGTGGCGTTTGAGATGGCGCAGATTCAGGACATCCTGGCGAAGCACGGTACAGTTGCTTAAGGGGCGGTCTCTCTCAGCAGTCGGAGGCAGCTTCGGCTGCCTTTTTTGTTGATTCCGACCAGCGAAAGACTGGTTGATCGTGTTGCCCGTCGCTGATTGCGATAATGGCGACGGTCAGTCACTGAACAGATCAATTGAGCCCGTCCAAGAGCCTCAGTTCAGGCATCGCGCTCAGGTAAAATGGTTGCTTTCGTCGACCGCCTGTTTCATGGCCACCATTCTTACCTTGCGCGGAGGATCCGCGTTATCCGAATTCCGCCTTGCAAAGATGCGCGATGAGGCCCGCAAGTCCGGGATCTCATTGGGACAGATCGCGACCCGCTTCTGGCATTTCATTGAAGTCAGCGAAACATTGTCGAGTGCTGAAACAGAAGTGTTGAACCAGGTGCTGGGAGAGAGTGACCCCAGCAGCGGCCCGGATTTCTTCGGTTCTCTCTATCCAGTGACTCCCCGCTTTGGGACGATTTCGCCGTGGTCTTCCAAGGCCACGGACATCCTGCACAATTGCGGCCTGGGCAAGGTGGTGCGCGTCGAACGCGGCATTGCCTATCATCTGGAAAACCTTGCGGCTGAGAGATTTGGCGCGGAGCAGCAGGCCCGGTTGTTGGCGCTGATACACGACCGCATGACGGAGGTCGTGCTGCGGTCGCCGGACCAAGCCGCGGCGCTGTTTCGCCATGTTGCGCCGCGGCCGCTGGAATCCGTGGATGTGTTGGGCGGCGGGCGCAAGGCGCTGGCAGCGGCCAACCGCGAGATGGGACTGGCCCTGTCCGACGACGAGATCGATTATTTGGCAGACAACTTCACCCGCCTGGGGCGCAACCCTACCGACGTGGAACTGATGATGTTTGCTCAAGCCAATTCCGAGCATTGCCGCCACAAGATATTTAACGCGAACTGGATTATCGATGGCGAGGCTAAAGACAAGACTCTGTTCGGCATGATCCGCGATACTCACAAGGTGTCGCCGGGCGGCACCCTGTCCGCCTATGAGGACAATGCGTCGGTGATCGAGGGGGCGCGCATCGATCGCTTCTATCCGCGTGGCGATGGGCGGTACGCCTTCAATGCCGAGCTTAGCCATATCCTGATGAAGGTGGAAACCCACAACCATCCGACGGCCATTTCGCCCTTCCCCGGCGCGGCCACCGGCTCGGGCGGGGAAATACGCGACGAAGGCGCGACCGGGCGCGGCTCCAAACCCAAGGCCGGGCTGTGCGGCTTTTCGGTATCCAATCTGAATATTCCCGGCTACGAGCAGCCGTGGGAGAAGCGCGCGGACGGCAAGGCCTATGGAAAGCCGGGGCGCATTGTCTCTGCACTCCAGATCATGATCGACGGACCGATCGGTGCGGCCGCCTTCAACAACGAATTTGGCCGGCCCAATCTGGCAGGCTATTTCCGGACCTTCGAGGAACAGGTCGGCGGCGAAATGCGCGGCTATCACAAGCCCATCATGCTGGCGGGCGGCGTGGGCAATGTTCGCGCGGATCACGTGCACAAGCAGATGCTTCCCGCCGGCGCGCTGGTGATCCAACTGGGCGGCCCGGGGATGCTGATCGGGCTGGGTGGCGGGGCGGCATCGAGCATGGCGACCGGGGCCAATCCGGAGAATCTGGATTTCGATTCGGTGCAGCGCGGCAACCCGGAAATGCAACGCCGCGCCCAGGAAGTGATCGACCGCTGCTGGCAAATGGGAGACAACAATCCCATCTTCTCCATACACGATGTCGGGGCGGGCGGCCTGTCCAACGCATTGCCGGAACTGGTTTACGGCGGGGGCAAAGGCGGGCGATTCGAGTTGCGCGCGGTGCCTTCGGAAGAGTCCGGCATGTCGCCGAAGGAGATCTGGTGCAACGAGGCACAGGAGCGCTACGTCCTGGCCATCGATGCTGCGCGCATCGGTGAATTCCGCGCCATTTGCGGGCGCGAGCGCTGTCCATTTGCGGTGCTGGGAGAAGCGACGGCCGATAGCCGTCTTCAGGTGACAGACGAGGCCCTGCACAACGACTCGGTGGATGTTCCGCTGGAAGTGATACTGGGCAAGCCACCGAAAATGACCCGTGACGTAACCCATCGCCGGCGCGATCTGGCGCCGCTCAGCCTGGAAGGGATCATACTGGACGAAGCGGTGGAACGCGTATTGTCCCTGCCGGGCGTGGCGTCCAAGATGTTTCTGATATCGATCGGCGACCGCAGCGTCGGCGGCATGACGGCCCGCGACCAGTGTGTGGGTCCGTGGCAGGTTCCGGTCGCCGATTGCGCCATCACCCTCATGGGCTACCAGACCCGGCGCGGGGAGGTAATGGCGATCGGCGAGAAAGCGCCTCTGGCTCTGATCGATGCGCCTGCGTCGGGCCGCATGGCAATTGCGGAAGCCCTCAGCAATCTCGCGGCGGCAAGCGTTGAAAAGATTTCCGATGTGAAACTGTCGGCCAACTGGATGGCGCCGGCCGGACATCCTGGCGAAGACGCGGCCCTGTTCGATACGGTTGAAGCCGTATCCGCCTATTGCCAGCAACTGGGTATCAGCATCCCGGTGGGCAAGGACTCCATGAGCATGAAGACGGTATGGGAGGAGGGTGGGGAAACGAAATCCGTAACCGCGCCCATCTCGCTTGTCGTGTCGGCGTTTGCGCGCACGCCAGATGCGGGAAAGCACTCGACGCCCCAGTTGCGCACGGATTGCGGTGGCACCGATCTGATCCTGATCGACCTGGGCTTGGGCCAGGATCGACTTGGGGGGTCTGCATTGGCACAGGCTTACAAACAGGTCGGACATCAATGCCCGGACGCACCTGCTGCCTCAAGCCTGACAAGCTTCTTCGAGGCCATTCAGAAGCTGCGCAGCGAAGACAGGCTGCTGGCCTACCATGACCGTTCCGACGGCGGCCTGTTCGTCACGCTGTGTGAAATGGCATTTGCCGGCCATTGCGGCCTAAGCCTGGAACTGGATGAAATGTGCCAGGACTTGATCCGTCACAACGTGGAGGAGGAGGGAGAGCCAGACCCGGATCCCAATAACATGACCACAGCCGAGCGGCAGGCCAAGCTGCTGCGGGTGATGTTCAACGAGGAAGCCGGGGCGGTGATTCAGGTGCGTCGCAGCGATACGGCCGAAGTATTGCAGGCCTTCATCGATGCCGGCCTGCGCAGTGAAATTCATGTCATCGGTGAACCTGACACGCACGACTGCATTCGCATTTTGCGCCTGGGTGAGATCATCTTCGACATGCCGCGTGCGCGCTTGCAGGAACTGTGGATGATGCCGAGCTATCAGGTTGCCAGGCTGCGGGACAACCCGTCGTGCGCCCTGGAGGAATTCGAACAAGTGCAGGATACCGCTGATTTGGGCCTGGACTACGCGCTCACCTTCGATCCGCAGGAGGATGTCGCGGCCCCCTTTATCGCGCGAGGCGCTGGCCCCGGAGTGGCCATTCTGCGCGAGCAGGGCGTCAATGGACAGGTGGAAATGGCGGCCGCATTCGAGCGTGCAGGATTTGCCGCATTCGATGTGCACATGAGCGACGTGCTATCCGGTCGTGTCTCCCTGCAAGGCTTTAAGGGAGTGGTGGCCTGTGGCGGATTTTCTTACGGTGACGTGCTGGGCGCAGGCGGCGGCTGGGCCAAGTCCATCCTGTTCAATCGCCGGGCGCGGGACGAATTCGACGCCTTCTATCAACGTGCGGATACCTTCGGCCTGGGCGTCTGCAACGGTTGTCAGATGATGAGCCAGTTGCACGATCTTATTCCCGGCGCAGACGCCTGGCCGCAGTTCTTGCGCAATCAGTCTGAACAGTTTGAGGCCCGTTTCGTTGAAGTGGAAGTGCTGGACAGCCCCTCCATGTTCTTTGCCGGCATGGCCGGCTCGCGTATGCCGATTGTCGTGGCTCATGGGGAAGGCCGCGTTGTTTACCGCGACCCAAGCCACGCCGGGCAGGCCAGGCGGGCATTGCGCTACATTGATCATCATGGACGGCCGACGCAAGCCTATCCGTTAAATCCCAACGGATCACCCGATGGCGCGACCGGCTACACTACGCCGGATGGCCGCTTCACCATCCTCATGCCCCACCCGGAACGGGTGTTCCGTGCGGTGCAGCTTTCCTGGAAACCTGCCGACTGGCAGGGTGAAGACGGCCCCTGGATGCGTATGTTCAGGAACGCCCGGCTTCAGTTGGGTTAGGTAATAATGCGAGAATATCCCGCTGTTTCCAGCCTCACCCTCTAGCCTCGAATTCCCGATCCATGAACGCGCCATTGCACTTGCTGACCGACGACGAACTGCGCGCCCAGGTTCGCCTGCTGGGTGCCCTGTTGGGCGACGTTTTGAAGGAAATCGCCGGGCAGGAATTGTTTGAGGCCGTGGAGGCCTTGCGTTCCGGCTTTGTCGATCTGCATCAAAAGGAAGACAAGACTTTGCGCCTGAGGCTGATGGGCTTGATCGAAGGCTTGCCGCCCGAGCGTCTCGAACAGGTCATCCGCGCGTTTTCGACCTATTTCAGCCTGGTCAATATCGCTGAAGAAAGCTTTGCTCACCGGAATCGGCGCCGTCAACTGGCGATCGGCGGAGATCCCTGGATCGGCTCGTTTGACCATACCCTGGCGAGTTTGAAAGCCCAGGGAGTGAGCGCGGAAACCTTGCAAGCCCTCGCCAATCAGTTGCGCTACTCGCCGGTGTTCACTGCCCATCCGACCGAGGCGAGACGCCGCGCCGTGATGGAGAGTCTGAGGCGAATCTTCGTGGTTTGCGACCGGCTGTACGATCCCGTGCTCGGCAGGAATGAGCAGGAGGAACTCACCCAAACCTTGTCGCGTGAGATTCGGGTCATGTGGCGAACGGATGAACTTCGCAGCGCCAGGCTGGAAGTGCAGGACGAGGTTCGCAATGGACTCTACTATGTGCGCGACAGCCTGTTCGCTGCGGTTCCCCTGGCATATCGCTATTTCACCAAAGCCGTCAGGAAGCATTACGGCGTGAACGAGGCGGGAGAACCGGCGATCAGCGTGCCGAGTTTTATCCGCTTTGGCTCCTGGATCGGCGGCGACCGTGACGGTAATCCCTTCGTCACGCCCGAAGTGACGCGCTGGGCGGTGTACAAGCAGATGGAGACGGCGTTGTCTGAATATCTGCGCCGCATGAATGAATTGCGTCATGGACTGACCCACAGCCTGCAATGGTGCAAGCTGCCTGCCCTTTTGGCTGCCCGGCTGGCCTGGGTGGAAACGCGATTTGGCAGCAAAGTCTTTTTCGGCACCGCAGTGCAGAGCTTTGCCCGCGAACCTTACCGGCGTTTCCTTTCCGTCATGATGGCCCGGCTGCGCGAAAACCTGGATCAGGTGCAACGCAAGCTGGCGGATGAGCGGGAAAGACCCTCAACCATGGCCTACGGCGGTGTCCATGAATTGCTGGAAGACCTCTACCTGATTCGTTCCTCCCTGGTCAGCCATGGTGACCGGGCGGTGGCCGATGCGGATCTGCAGGATCTGATCCGGCTGGTCGAAAGTTTTGGTTTCCATTTGCTGCAACTGGATATACGGCAGGAGTCCACGGTTCATACCCAGACGGTGGGAGAAATCCTGCGTCAACTCAATCCCGATTCCCGTTACATCGCCGCTGAAGAACAGGAGAAGTTGAACGAGCTTTCGCGCTGGATTGTCCAGGAGGGCGAGCTTTACGTGAGCGACCTGGTCTTGTCGGACAAGGCGCGGGAGACCCTGGAGGTATTCCGCCAGGTTGCACGTTTGATGAATGAAGTGGGCACCGAGACCTTCGGCGCCTATGTGATTTCCATGACCCATACCGCTTCGCATGTGATGGAAGTGATGTTCCTGGCGCGGCTGGTGGGGTTGGCCGGGAAGAAAGGAAACTGGCACTGCAGGCTTTCAGTCGCGCCCCTGTTCGAGACCGTGGATGACTTGCGCCGCAGCGAACAGGTGCTTGAAACATTGTTCTCCAACGAGGTCTACAGGTCCTTGCTCAAGGCCTCGGGCAATTTGCAGGAAGTCATGCTGGGCTATTCGGATTCGTGCAAGGACGGCGGAATCCTCGCGTCCAACTGGAATCTCTACCAAGCCCAACTCAAGATTATTGCGATTACCGGCGCTCACGGACTTGAATGCCGCCTCTTTCATGGCCGCGGTGGCACGGTCGGGCGTGGCGGCGGCCCGACCTACGAGGCCATACTTTCGCAACCGCCTGGCACCGTGGCGGGGCAGATCAAGTTCACCGAACAGGGCGAAATGCTGTACTACAAATACAGCAACCCTGAGACCGCAAGTTACGAAATCGGCATGGGCGCAACCGGCCTCATCAAGGCCAGTTGCGGGTTGCTGGGTGCGCCGCGCGCGGTGGATCCGGCCTTCCTCTCCATGATGGCGGAACTGGCGGAGCGGGGCGAAGCGGCTTATCGGGAGCTGACCCAGAACACGCCGGGTTTCCTGGACTATTTCTACGAGAGCACGCCGATCACCGAAATCGGGCTGCTCAACATCGGCTCTCGACCTTCCCACCGCAAGAAGACCGACCGCTCGATGGCTTCGGTCCGTGCCATTCCCTGGGTATTCAGTTGGGCCCAGTCACGCCATACCCTGCCCGCCTGGTACGGCATCGGCACGGCGCTTTCCGGCGTCATGGGGGATGCGGACAAATCCACTCTGCTGAAACGCATGTACCAGGATTGGCCGTTCTTTCGCGCCCTGTTGTCCAATGTGCAAATGGCGCTCTCCAAGGCCGATATCCAGATTGCCGGGGAATATGCAGAGCTTTCACCCAACGAAAATGCGCGCGCAGTGTATACAAAGATTGCCGACGAATTTGACCAAACCCTCAAAGGCCTGCTTGCGGTGGCAGACCTATCCTATTCCCTGGAAGAAAACCCGGCCCTGGCCCTGTCGCTGTCGCGCCGCAAGCCCTACCTGGATCCGCTCAATCATATCCAGGTCAGGCTGCTCAGCCGCTACCGCAATGAAAATCTGTCGGACCAGGACCGGGAAAAATGGCTGATTTCCCTCAAGCGATCGATCAATGCCATCGCAGCCGGGATGCGGGCCACAGGCTGACCGGCGTGCGGTCTTGGCCTGGCTCTGGGTTGCCTGATGCTGTGCATCCAGGAGGAGCGGAGTGGGCATGACCAGCCTGTCAGCACTGGGCCGGCAAACGCCGGGCAACAGAAAACTGCTGATTTCCGTCGGCCTCAATGTGGCGCTGTTTGCCGCCCTGTGCGCCGTCGGTTTGTACGCGTTCATCATCAACGTGGACATGGAGGAGCAGAAGGGCCAGTTGATCCGGGATGCGGTCAATCAGCAGAGGCTGGAAGCGCATTTGTCCCAGGCTATGGGAGATCTGGCAACTGCGCGCCAGGAGGCCGAAAGCCTGCGCGGCAGGCTGAATGCCCAGGCAGTGGGCGAACAGGTGCTGGAGAGCGCCAAACCTGCTCTACCCGTTGAGGTCAGCTTTCGAAAATCCTTTTGGGGCCGAGGGCTGATAGCCAAACTGAAAAATCAGTCAAGCCGCAGCCTGATCCTGGTTCTGGCGATCAGAAACCCGACCCTGTCCAGATTCAGACGCTTTCAACTGAAATTGGGGCCGCAGGACAAAGAAGAATTCGGCTACTCGGACGGCTGGGAGCTTGCTTCCGGCGATGAACTGGCCGTCTATCACAATGATTACAAGGGGCTGAAGATTACTGTGCCTTAGCCCGCATCCGATTGCCCAGGCGCCTCCCGGCGCGCGGCGCGCAAGTGAACTTCCTGCCTGCAACTAGGGCCTGTTAACGCTAATTTCACGCCTGCGACGAGGCCGATTCGGGATGCAGCCCGCGAAGCGAGGCGCGCCGCAGTGCCGGCCACTG
>JBAWGM010000182.1:0-2069 GCA_049592895.1 Thiobacillaceae bacterium
CTTCTGGGGCGCCATGGGAATCTGGCTGGGCCTCTTCCAGCCGACCTTCTTCCAGGCGCTGCCGGAGCGGATTTTCGGCGTCATGAGCAACGAGACGCTGCTCGCCATTCCGTTCTTCACCTTCATGGGCCTGATCCTGGAACGAACCGGCATGGCGGAAGATCTGCTCGACACCCTCGGCCAGTTGTTCGGTCCGATACGCGGCGGGCTGGCCTACGCGGTGATCTTCGTCGGCGCCCTGCTTGCCGCCACCACCGGCGTAGTAGCGGCATCGGTGATCGCCATGGGGCTGATTTCCCTGCCCGTCATGCTGCGCCACGGCTACAGCACCCGGCTTTCCGCCGGCGTCATCGCGGCCTCCGGCACCCTGGCGCAGATCCTTCCGCCCTCGCTCGTGCTCATCGTGTTGTCCGACCAGTTGCGCGTGTCGGTGGGCGACATGTACAGGGGCGCGCTGTTCCCGAGTCTGATCCTGACGGGCATCTATGTAAGCTATGTGTTCGTGGTGACGTTAGTAAAGCCGACTGCCGCGCCGGCCTTGCCGCTTGCAGCCCGCAACCTGAAACCCGCCGCCATGCTCAAGCGTATCGTGGTGACGCTGCTCCCCCCTCTGGTGCTGATTTTTCTGGTGTTGGGCACCATTTTTCTGGGCGTCGCCACACCCACGGAAGGCGGCGCCATGGGCGCAGCCGGCGCCCTGGCGCTGGCCCTGGTCAAGCGGCGGCTCAGTCTTGACCTGCTCAAGCAGGCGATGGATTCCACCACCCGGCTCACCAGCTTCGTAATCTTCATCCTCATCGGCTCAACGGTTTTTTCCCTGGTGTTTCGCGGCATGGACGGCGATATCTGGGTGGAGCATTTGCTTACCGGATTGCCCGGCGGCCAGCTTGGATTTCTGATTACCGTCAACCTGATGGTGTTTGTCCTGGCATTTTTTCTCGACTTCTTTGAAATCGCCTTCATCATCGTGCCGCTGCTGGCGCCAGTGGCCGAGAAGCTTGGCATTGACCTGATCTGGTTCGGCGTGCTGCTCGGGGTCAACCTGCAAACCTCCTTCCTGCACCCGCCGTTCGGCTTTGCGCTGTTCTATCTACGCAGCGTGGCGCCCAAGAACGTGAAGACCGCCGACATCTACTGGGGCGCGATCCCGTTCGTATTGATTCAGGTTTTCATGTTGATAATGGTGCTCAGTTTTCCCGGCATGGTCGGCGTCCATCAGGAGACACATCGCACCGGACAGCCGTTCCCCATGGACTTCAATTCCGGTTCGGACGCCTTTCTGCCTCCGGGGCATTAGACAGGGTGCGGGTTTATGTGTCATTCTATAAATTGATTTGCCTCAAGTTCCTACGAAAGGATATCGAAGATGAACACGACCAAACCATTGTTGTTGCTCGCCCTGCTGGCTGCCATCCTGTCAGGTTGCGCAACCAAGGATTACGTCAAGGAACAAGTCGGTCCCGTCAACCAGCGCGTCGAGAGTCAATCCAGCAGGCTGGAAGGCCTGGATTCGAGTCTCAAGGCGCAGGGCGGCCGTATCAGCCAGAATGAAGCGCAGATTGCCCAGACTTCAAAATTGGCCCAGGACGCCCTAGACCGGGCGAATGACGCCCATGTGCTGGCGGAAGGCAAGCTGATCGACGAAATGGTATTGAGCGACGACAAGGTCAAGTTCGCTTTCAGCAAGGCGATCCTGTCCAAGGATGCCATGGCCGACCTGGACGCCTTCGCCGCGCAGCTCAAGACCGACAACAAGAACGTTTACATTGAGATCCAGGGCCATACCGACAACCGCGGAACGGCGGCCTACAACCTGCATCTGGGCCAGGAACGGGCTGAAGCGGTCAGGGATTACCTTAATCAGGCCGGCATACCCCTGCACCGCATGAATGTTATTTCCTATGGGGAAACTCGCCCCGTCACCGACAACAAGACCCGTGAGCATCGCAAGCAGAACCGCCGGGTGGTGCTGGAAGTGCTGAAGTAATCTCTAAACGCCCTCACCCGGCCTATGGCCACCCTCTCCCCCTCGGAGGGGGAGAGGGCCGGGGTGAGCGGGTGAGCACGCT
>JBAWGM010000183.1:0-2686 GCA_049592895.1 Thiobacillaceae bacterium
AACGATTTATCGGCGCATATTAAGACTAACGCAATCGCCCGTGCCCCGCATGATTCCTATGTGAGGAAGCGGCCCGTGCGCCGAGCCGCGTTAGGCTAACCTTGCGCCGTGGAAATCCAGGCTAGAGAAAAGCTAGTCTTGCTGGAAACTATCTGATTGCGTCATTTCATGCATTTCGCTGGACAACTTCGAAGGCGTCCCTGCAACGGGGTCCGTACCTTAGAGGTTTCAATCAACGTTCACCTCTCTATGCCGCTTGCTCATCCGGGTATCCCGATCCACGTTGTCCCCGCTTCCTTCTCCACCTCCACGCCGCTGGCCCTCAAGCGGTAGGTCAGGAAACAGCACGTCTGCGGATTGGACAAGACGGACGCATTCAATACCCCATAGCTCTCGCCGGTGCACCGGGCGGACTGGGACACCAGGCCTGGGTGTCCTTCGCGCTTTAGCCGCGCGCCGATCCCCTGGGTGAACAGATAGTTTTCGGGATGGATCAAATCGGGGTAGTCCTGCACACGCGACCGCAGATCGGCCAGGGCCGCATCACAGCGAACCCAGTACACCTTGCGTTCCCCGATGATGTGTTCACGTTCTCCGTGGGCCACCATCTGATCAAATCCGGCATCGGCAAGAAATTCATGGCGCCAGTGATAGACGGTTTCATGCACGGACGTCTCCACGCAGTCCGAGCCATACCAGATCCCAAAACTGCCATCGCAGAAGCGACTGGCCATCCAGTTCCTGAAGGGATACTCGATCGCATTGAACCACTCGGCTTCCTCGAATGGGCGGTGAATCATACTCACGGGTGAGGCGTAGCTGGGAGGCTTTGTCGCGATCTCGTGGTCTTGGGCAACCGTCCAGTCCGCCGGATCATCGGACAGGTCATCGAACAGATCCTGGGATATCCGGATGGACTTGATGTTGCGGACAAGGTTGGCATGGATGTCGGCCAGGGGCAGCCCGGCAAAAAAGGCATCTATCAATCAATTGCCCCGGTTACGATCCAGGTAGGCGCGAACCATCAGCAGCCCGGTGAACCCCCACTCGCGGATCACCTCCACGGGGGTCCTGCCATCAAAGGCGCGATTGCGTCGCGTCATCCATGCATAGGCCAGGTCACGGTCCTGGGGGAAGATCAGACGCAGGTTCTTATGGATGGCCAGAACATGGCCGGCGCGTTCCAGCAAGTCGCGGCTGGCCCCCAGAGGCTCACCTTTGCGATAGCGACTCAGTGCCGCTCGGTTGCTGGTAGCCAATCCAAGCATGGCCAACTGATCCTCGGTATTGAGCTGCCAGTGTTCGAACGTACGGGTCACCATGCGGGCCAAGGCGCTGCGATCGTGCTCGTGGTTGTCCATTGGTTGAGGGGCGAGGTTCATAGCATCTCCTTGCTGTATGTTACAAGTGTAGCATTTATAGTTATATATGCAACACAATAAGGAGGATATCAATGACCATCCGCGCCCAATAACTAGCCTTTATTCATGACAACTCCTGTCCTCATGAATCCATCTTTTTCTCTTTATCTCAATACGTTATGGACTGTATTTCTGTGTTCACTTTAATCTCTGCGAGTTAGTGACATGGACTCCCCTCGCAAAATCGGACGACACCACCTCGCTTTCCATCGCGCCTGGCTGCAAGGGCTCGGCCTTCAAGATCGCAGCAGATCGTTGGCTTGACAGGTCTTGATCTTCACGTGGCTCGCTCCAGTTTGAGGTGGATCCTGGCAGATTGTGCAGGGAACTCCTCATAAAACGAAAGCTTCCCCTGCGGCAGCCGAATTGCCTCCACATTCGGCAGTTCGGAGAGTGCCTCCATTTCGGCCCTCGATTTTGCCGGTGCATTCTCTGAGAACACCGCCAATATCGGGTCGATAATGCGGCGCACAACGCTTAATTGCTCTTCACGTGTTGCGAAGGGATCAAGACAGCCCGTGACAAAGCGCGCTGAAGCATGGCGGGCACCAGGCGCTCGTGTCACCTCAAGCTTCTCATCGAAGCGATGTCCTTTGAGCCAGGCAGGATCTGCGTAGACGTGCCCGCGTGCCATCGTGCCGATGACGAAGGGGTTAACGTTCAAGCGATAGAGCATTGCGCCAAGGACCGGCAGATCGAAGGCACGAGCGATCTTTGAGAATACCGGGCGACTGCCGCCAGCCATGGTGGGTAACGGCCCCCGCCAAGTAGGCGAAAGCAGAACGAGGCGGCTCGACAATGGCTGTTTTCATTCACAAGCTGATTGTCGCGGGCAGGCTCGATTGCAGATCCCGCGTGATCCGCCTTTGGATTCCCTACCCTCACTCCACTCGTGCCTGAGTAGTCGCCTTCTCCAGCACGACTGCCGTGCCGTAGGCCACCACCTCATTCATTGCCTGGCCACGGCCTGCCGCGAATTCACCGCTGTCAAATCGGGTCATGACAATGGCATTGGCACCCGCTGAGGCGGCCTGAGCGATCATATCCTCCACCGCCGCATCGCGGTTAGCCGATACCAGTTTGGCGTATCCGCCCTGGTGCCCTCCGAACACAGCCCGAATACTTCCCAAGGCGTTACCTAGTGTAGTGTTGCATTCTGTTTGGAACTTAAGCGGCTGTTGGCGCGGATGACTTTCTGCAGGATGTCACGAGCACTCTTGGTCCAGATGAACGGCTTGGGGTTGGTGTTGTGGTGAGCGATGTAG
>JBAWGM010000184.1:0-2972 GCA_049592895.1 Thiobacillaceae bacterium
GAATAGTCTGGTGGATCGCAAGGCGCTATTGTTGTCGGCCGCCGATGCCAAGCTGGTGGCGCCTGACCGGCAGGTAGCGGGCATAATTCAGCAGATTCCGCTGTTTCTGGAAAATGGCCAGTTTTCACGCGAACGCTATGACGCAGCACTCAGACAACGCGGCCTGACCCCAACGGGTTTTGAAAATGAGATTCGTCAGGAAATTTTGATGCGCGCCCTGCAGTCACCTCTGGTCAAAGGGGTGGTGGTGCCCACTGCTACTGCCGATCGCCTTGCGCGCCTGGTGTCCCAGCAACGCGAGATTTCCTGGGCCGATATCAGACCGGGCCAATTCACTGCCCAGGCTCAAGTGTCTGATGCCGATATTGAGTCCTACTACAACGCCCACAAGGCTGATTTCACCGATCCGGAAGCCGCGCGGGTGGAATTTGTCGTGCTGTCGAAGGAAGCGCTCGCAGGCACTGTTCAACCCTCTGAGCAGGACATCCAGAATTACTATCAGGCCAATCAATCGAAATTTGGTGAGCCCGAACAAAGGACGGCCAGCCATATCCTGATCGCCGCCGCTAAGGGGGATGCATCCGCCCGACAGAAGGCCAGGACCAAAGCAGAGGCGCTGCTGGCGGAAATTCGCAAGAACCCCGCCAGGTTTGCGGAACTGGCCAAGCGTGACTCGCAGGATCCCGGTTCCGCGGCTCAAGGCGGCAGCCTGGGCAGTTTCCCGCGTGGGGTCATGGTCAAACCGTTCGACGACGCGGTATTTAGCATGAAAGTCGGAGAGCTGCGAGGTCCGGTTGAAACCGACTATGGCTATCACATCATCCGCCTGGATGGCATTACTCCCGCCAAGGTCGCGCCGCTGGCCAGCGTGCGCGATTCAATCGTGGCCGAGCTGCGCAGCCGCCAAGGGGAAAAGCTCTTCGCCGAGGCCGCTGAGAACTTCAGCAACCTGGTGTATGACCAGTCCACCACCCTCAAACCTGCAGCCGATGCCTACAAGCTGCCGCTTCAGACCTCCGACTGGATCACGCGCAAGGGGGGGGCCGCACCTCTGGACGATCCCAAGCTGATCGACGCCATCTTCTCGCCCGACAGCACCAAGAAAAGACAGAATACGGACGCCATAGAGACCGCCAAGGGCGCGCTGGTGGCCGCGCGGGTGATCGAGTATCGTCCTGCCACGCTGCATTCTTTGGCAAGCGCAAGCGGCACGATACGCGCATTGCTGATAGCGCAAAAGAGTGCCAAGCTGGCTGAGCAACAGGGCAGGGAAGAACTGCAAAAGTTGAATCGGGGGGAAGAGCCCGCGCTGGCCTGGTCGTCCTTTGAGATGATCAGTCGCCAGAAGCCCGGTCCATTCGATGGCCAAAATTTGGCCGACATTTTCCGTGTCAATACCGCCAAGCTTCCGGCCTACACCGGCGTGGAGAGGCCTGACGGAACGTATCGCCTGGTCCGGATCAGCCGGGTATCGGAACCTTCGGCTGTTGATCCCGCAGTACGCACTGCGCTGGAATCTGGCTTGAAGCAGGCACTGGCTCGCGCTGATACGGAGGCCTATTTGGCGCTGGCAAAATCCGTGAATACAGTGGAAATAAAGGCGGGTGCGCTCGAAAACAAGGAATAGCGCGGCTGATCGGGGAACCTTGGCATAGCCTTGACGAGCAGTGTTGTGGAACGGCCTGTCCTGGCGCTGTTGGGGCCGACCGCCAGCGGCAAGACAGGCGTGGCGGTGGAGTTGGCCGGCGCGTATCCGATTGAAATCGTCAGCATGGACTCCGCCCTGGTCTACCGCGACATGGATATCGGCACGGCCAAGCCTGATGCGGCAACACTGAGGCAGGCGCCCCATCATCTGATCAACCTTATTGATCCTACCCAACGCTATTCTGCAGCCCAGTTCAGAACAGATGCCCTGCAGGTAATACGGCAGGTGAAGACGCGGGGGAATATCCCGCTGCTGGTCGGCGGCTCCATGCTTTATTACAAGGCGTTGGTGGAGGGGCTCGATGACCTGCCGCAAGCCGATGACGCACTCAGAGCAGAGATCGATGCAGAAGCCAGGGAGCGAGGCTGGCCTGCGCTGCACGCAGAGCTGGCCGGAAGCGATCCGCGTACGGCAGCGCGTATCAATGCGACGGATGCCCAGCGCATCCAACGCGCCTTGGAAGTCATGAGAATCAGCGGGCGGCCGATGAGCAGTTTCTGGCTCGATCAGCGCGATTCAAGCGCACCGTATCCGTTCCATGCGCTCGCGCTGGTTCCTTCTGACCGCTCCAGGCTTCATCAGCGCATCGAGGCGCGCTTCGACGCCATGCTGCGGGCCGGTCTGGTAGAAGAAGTATCGGGCTTGCGAAGAAAATATCCCACCCTGACGCCGGGGCTCCCATCCATGCGTTGCGTAGGCTACCGCCAGGTGTGGGAACATCTGGAGGGCCAATACGATGCCCAAGAGTTGCGCAACCGCGGTATATACGCGACGCGCCAGCTTGCGAAGCGGCAGCTCACCTGGTTGCGGGGTATGCGGCCGGAAACGGCAAACTGCCTGGATGATGGCGTGAGTACCAGGGTGAAAAACTGGGTCGAGAAGGCTTTGGCATCCAAGGGTTCATGATGTATGGGCTTTCGTCCTAGTCTGCGCTTTCCACCCGTACATCGGCTGCGCCTTTCGCAAAACTCAAATGCAGCGCCTCGCCCGGCTTCAGATCAGTGCTGGCGCGGATGATTTGGCCTTGGGCGTTCTGGGTAATGCTGTAACCCCGTTCCAGCACAGCCTGTGGATTGAGGTGTTGGAGATGGCTATGCAATCGGGTCAATTCCAGTCCCTGTTCTCGAAGCATCTGGTCGAAGCGTGCATGCAGGACGGTTGCGTGCCGGTGCAGACTTTTCCTTGCGACGGGAATTGCGGGACGCAGATGAGTTAGCCGCGATACCAATTGATGCTGCTGCCAGCGTCGGCGCTCGAGCACCAT
>JBAWGM010000185.1:0-3185 GCA_049592895.1 Thiobacillaceae bacterium
CCGGCAACCCGGCCGGCGACGGACTATACGGCGCGACTAACACCGTACTACGCAGGCGTGACGGTGCCTCTGGAAGATGCCCATATCCTGTGGCAGCGGTGATCTGTTCGCAGCCGATGCCACGAGGGATACGCGATCGCGACAACGGCATCAGATTGGCGTTATCGGCTCGCATCCTGGGGCCCGTTTTCTGCTGGATATGACAGACCAAGCCTTGCGCCGCAAACCGGGTGAGAAATTGGCAGGAAAGGTAAAGCGCCCGCGGCAGTGAGCCCGCATCATGCCGTTCGGCCGATTAGGTAAGGCTCACTCCCGTGGGCCACAAAGGAGCAATCATGACGAACCCACTTGATCAGTTGTGTATCAACACCATTCGCTTTTTGTCGGTGGACGCCGTGCAGAAGGCCAATAGCGGGCACCCGGGTCTGCCGCTCGGCGCTGCGCCAATGGCCTACGCGCTGTGGATTCGGGTGCTCAAGCACAACCCGCACAACCCGCAGTGGTTCGATCGCGACCGCTTCGTGCTCTCGGCCGGGCATGGCTCGATGCTGCTCTACAGTCTGCTGCACCTCACCGGCTATGATCTCCCGCTCGACGAGATCAAGCGCTTCCGCCAGTGGGGCAGCAAGGCACCGGGGCATCCCGAACGTGGGCTTACGCCCGGTGTGGAGACCACGACCGGGCCGCTGGGACAGGGCTTCGCCAACGCGGTTGGCATGGCGATCGCGGAAGCGCAATTGGCGGCGCGCTACAACCGCCCGAACTGCACGGTTATCGACCATGCCACCTATGTGCTCGCCGGCGACGGCGACCTGATGGAGGGCGTTGCCTCCGAGGCGGCGTCGCTTGCGGGACACCTGCGGCTCGGCAAGCTGACCTGTCTGTACGACGACAACCGGGTCTCGCTCGCCGCCGGCACTGATATCGCCTTCTCGGAAGACCGCGCGCGGCGCTTCGAAGCCTATGGCTGGCACACCGTTTCGATCGCGGACGGCAACGATCTTGCCGCAATCGACACCGCGCTTCAGGCCGCACGCGCGGAAACAACACGGCCTTCGTTGATTCTGGTGCGTACCCATATCGGCTACGGCTCGCCCGAACAGGACAGCTTCAAGGCACACGGCTCGCCGCTGGGCGCAGAAGACGTGCGCAAGACCAAGCGCAACCTTGGCTGGCCGACCGAGCCAGATTTTCTGATACCGGAAGAGGCGCTAGCGTTCTTTCGTGAAGCACTGCCGCGCGGCGCGCGCGACGAGGCGGCGTGGAAAGAACGCATGAAGGCTTACGCGCATGACCACCCGGATTTGGCGCAGGAGTTGCGGCGGAGCCTGCGTGGCGAACTGGCGCCTGGCTGGGACGCGGACATTCCGGTCTTTGCCCCCGACGCCAAGGGCATCGCCACGCGCGTCGCTTCGGGCAAGGTGATGAATGCGATCGCGCCGAAGCTGCCGGCGCTTTCAGGGGGATCTGCGGACCTCGATCCCTCCACGCACACTGCGCTAAAGGGACTCGGCGATTTCAATCCTCCCTCTGCCCCGAATGACGATACCCAGGGCTCGGCCGGCGGCGGCTGGAGCCCTGGCGGGCGCAACCTGCACTTTGGCGTGCGTGAGCATGCGATGGGCGCGATCGTCAACGGCCTGGCCGCGCACGGAGGCTTCATTCCGTATGGCTCGACTTTCCTGATTTTCTCCGACTACATGCGCCCGCCAATCCGCCTGGCGGCGCTGATGGGCTTGCACGTCATTCACGTGTTCACCCACGACAGCATCGCCGTCGGCGAGGACGGCCCCACCCATCAGCCGGTAGAACAGTTGGCCGGTCTGCGCGCGATCCCTGACCTCATCGTTATACGCCCCGGCGACGCCAACGAAACCGCCGTCGCCTGGCGTGTCGCGCTGGAGACGCGCGATCGTCCGGTGGTGCTGGTGCTGAGCAGGCAGGACCTGCCGATTCTCGATCGCAGCCGCTATGCGGCCGCCGACGGCCTGCGTAGCGGCGCCTATATCCTGCTCGATGCGCCCAACTCAAAGCCGGAGCTGATCCTGATAGCCAGCGGCTCCGAGGTCGGTCTGATCGTCGCCGCAGCAGAGCGTTTGCAGGGACAGGGCATCGCAGTGCGGTGCGTCTCGATGCCGAGCTGGGAGTTGTTCGACAGCCTGACTCAAGCCCAGCGCGATCATGTACTGCCGCCATCGGTCGGCGCGCGTCTGGCGGTTGAGGCGGGCACAGCGCAGGGTTGGCACCGCTACGTCGGGGCTGCCGGCGACGTGATGAGCGTGGAACGGTTCGGCGCATCCGCGCCATCTGGCACTCTGCTGCGCGAATATGGATTCAGTGTCGAGGACGTCTATCAGCGCGCGCTGGCGCTGCGGCGATAAGAACTTCGCGGCCTGCCCTGAGCTCGCTCGCACCATTCTGTGCTGGTACCACGGAACGCGGCAACCCGAGGCGCGCCGTCAGGTGATGCGCCCGACCGGTGCTGCATAGAGGACAGCCGCAGAAATTTGCTATATCAGGTCGAGAAAGGTCCACGTCATGGCACAGGAAGCAGGACAAGGCATTGGAGAGGACGGCAGGCGCCCGAGAAGGCAGTCCAGACAGGCATTTTGGGTGCTTTGCCTGCTCGCCGCGATGCTGATCGTGCCGGCGGCGCTCACCCTCTCCAGGGTCGAGCATCCGGGCGTGCTGAGCATTGCTTCGGACAATCCCACTCCTTACGGCTACACCTGGAGCCTGCTGCTGTTCATCGTGCCGGTGGCCGTGCTGGGCGGCTGGTTCGCCCGTCGGGCGGAGCTGCGCTTCCCGCGCCAGGCGTTCTGGCGCACCCTCGCCGTCCTGGTGCCGCTGGGCTTCATCCTCGATCTGGCCTTCGGCAACGCCTTCTTCGTCTTCCCCAATCACGGCGCGACCCTGAGGCTTGGCATTCCCGCCCTGGGCGGAACGGTGCCGATCGAGGAGTTCGTGTTCTACTTAACCGGCTTCATGGCCGCGCTGATGAGCTACATCTGGGCCGACGAATACTGGATGAGCGCCTATAACATCCTCGACTACCGCGAGGCGGCGCGCGGCGTCGTGCGCATCGTGCGCTTCCACTTTCCGTCCGCGTTGTTCGGCGTCGCGCTCATTGCCGCTGCGGCCGTTTACAAGCGGCACTTCTCCGGTTCGCCAGCCGGCTTCCCCTG
>JBAWGM010000186.1:0-11566 GCA_049592895.1 Thiobacillaceae bacterium
TCTGGTCATCAACACCGCATCGGTCACCCTGCTGCCGGTCACCATTTTCACCTACCGCGCCCAGCTTGGCGCCGCCAATCCCACCGACGTGTTCATCCCGCTGCTGCTGACCAGTTTCGGCGGCACCTTGATCGGGCTGCTGGCCACCGCGATGTATCAGCGCATCCGGCTGTTCGATCCGGTGACCCTGATTTATCTGGGAGGGATGAGCGCGGCGATCGGCGGGTTGGCCTGGTATTTTTCCGGATTGCCGGCCGCCGCGATGCAGCAGCAGTCGGCGCTTTTGGGCCATTTCATCCTGCTGTCCGTAGTGACGCTATTTGTCGGCGGCGCGGCCTGGCGCCGGGTCAATGCCTACGAGGCCTTCGTCGAGGGCGCCAAGGAAGGCTTTCAAACGGCGGTCACCATCATTCCCTATCTTGTCGCGATGCTGGTGGCTATCGGCCTGTTTCGAGCCAGCGGCGCGCTGGAAATGCTGATGGACGCGGTGCGCCATCTGGTCGCCCAGGCCGGCTTCGACACCCGATTCATCGACGCCCTGCCTACTGCCTTGATGAAACCCTTTTCCGGCAGCGGCGCGCGGGCCATGACTATCGATACCATGAAGGCCTTGGGCGCGGATTCCTTTGCCGGTCGCCTGGCCTCCATCCTGCAGGGCAGCACTGAGACCACGTTTTATGTGCTCGCGGTCTATTTTGGCGCTGCGGGTGTCAAACGTGCGCGTCATGCAGTAGCTTGTGGCCTGATTGCGGACGTGGGCGGATTTGCTGTTGCCATTGCTGTTGCCTACTGGTTTTTTGCCTGATGCCGGATACCCAATACGAACTTCTTGCAGCCGTTGACCTGGGATCAAACAGCTTCAAGCTGCAAGTCGCGCGAGTTGTTGAACACCAGCTCTACATGCTGGATGCGCTCAAGGAGCCGGTGCGCCTAGCGGCGGGCCTTACACCGGCCAAACATCTGGATGACGCATCGCGCCGCCGATCCCTTGATTGCCTGACGCGCTTTGGCGAGCGTCTCAAGGGCTTCGCGAAAGGAGCGGTTCGCTGCGTCGGAACCAGCGCGCTGCGCCAGGCCAAGGATGCACCCAGCTTTCTCGACGCCGCCGAAGTCGCCTTGGGGTTTCCGATCGAAATCATCGCCGGACGCGAAGAGGCCCGGCTGATCTACGTCGGCGTGGCCCATAGCCTGCCTGCGTCCGGGGAACGTCGCCTGGTGGTGGACATCGGCGGCGGCTCTACCGAATGCATCGTCGGCAAGGGCATGGACCCCGTCATCATGGAAAGCCTCAACATGGGCTGCGTCAATTTTTCCCAGCGCTATTTCCCTCGGGGGCGCATCGACAAGGCCTCCATGAAGCAGGCCATCCTGGCCGCGCGTACCGAAGCACAAGCCATTGCCGCCGCCTATCAGGGCCAATGGACCGAGGCGGTCGGCTCGTCCGGCACCGCCCGGGCGCTGGTCGACATATTGGAACTCAACGGACTGTCGGGTGGCGGCATCACGCTCGATGGGCTGGACCGCCTCAGGGACTTGATGGTGCGGGCGGGACAGGTGCAGGCCTTGCAACTGGCGGGGCTCAAGGGCGACCGGCTGCCGGTCATTGCGGGCGGCTTCGCCATCATGGTCGGCGTGTTCACCGAACTGGGCATAGCGCGCATGTCTCCCGCCACCGGCGCGCTGCGCGAAGGCATCCTTTACGACCAGCTTGGCCGTTTTCAGCACGCTGACATGCGCCTATCCACCGTGGAGGAATTTGTGCGCCGCTACCACGTTGATGCGGGTCAGGCGGAACGAGTCCAGCGCCTCTCGCTCGCCCTGTTCGATCAGGTTGTCCACTTGATCGGCAGCGACGTCGAGGCCGCGCGCCAGTTTCTCGAGTGGGCGGCGCGCTTGCACGAAATCGGCATTTCCATCGCCCATTCCGGCTACCACAAGCACGGCGCCTACATTCTGCAAAATGCCGACATGCCGGGATTTTCCAGGCGCGACCAAGCCCGTCTCGCCCTGCTGGTGCGAGCCCAGCGCGGTGGCTTGGCCAAAGTGAATGCGTTGATGCCGGGCATGCCCGACCCCGTTGGTCCGGATGATCTGCGGCTGATCCAGATTCTGCGCCTGGCAGTTCTCTTTAATCGCAGCCGGCAGGACATCGTACAGCCGCCGATGAGCCTGCAGTGCCAGGACAAGGGCTGCAAGCTGGTGCTGCCGGCGGCCTGGCTAGAGCAAAACCTCCTGGCGCGTGCCGAGCTTGAGGCAGAGGAAAACGACTGGAAAGGCATGGGCCTGGTGTTCCGCTTCAGGCAGGCCGCGTAGCAAGACGACTTCGTCAATATCGCCTCAGCCCGCTTGCGGTGAGGGCGCCAGGGTGAAGCGACTGAATCGCGGATACCTGCCCGCATATTATTCGGCGCAATGTGCGCGGCTATTGCGAGCGACCGTCAAAGCCTGTCGCCGCGCGGTGATGACTGTCTGATGACAGCTGAATTTACGACGAAAATATACGCCAGCGTTGAGAAAGCGACACTTGCTCCCTGTCTCGGATTGACCAGGTGGCTGAATTCAGCGCCCGTGTCGGAGGCACGCATATTGCTCGTTGATGCTTAGCCAAGCCACTGGAGCATTCAAATGTTCGGGACCTTCTTCAAGAAAAACCATCCGGAAGAGCATGTCACTGTGGACTTGGGCTATGTGCAACATACCGCTCCCTCTTTCTTGGCGAACCTGGATCGGGCCTGCATCGTTACCGATACCGCCGGCACGGTTCAGTACTTGAATGAGCCCGCCGCAAAGCTCACCGCTTGGTTGGAAGCCGAGGCGGTAGGCAAGCCCATAAATACGGTTGTGAATTTGGCCGAGAGCGTAAACGGCAGGCACATGGAAAGCCATGTGGCCCAGGCGTTGGCAAAAGCCATGGCAATGCCATTGGGCCTTAATGCGGTGTTGATCCGGGCGAATGGAAGCCAGGTCGCCGTGGAAGGCAGTGTGGCGCCGGTGCAAGGCAGGGATGGTCGCATCGCAGGCGCCTTGGTGTTGCTGGAGGACGTAACGCTTCGCCGCAAAATTACCGAAAGCCTGGCCCGTGAAGCATGCCACGATGCACTGACCGGGTTGGTGAACCGGCGCGAGTTTCAATCACGCCTGGAAACGGCCTTTGCAGGCTCGCTCAGTCGAAACGAGGTCCACGGGTTGTTATATCTGGATCTGGATCAGTTCAAGGTGATAAACGACAGCTGCGGCCATACTGCGGGGGACCGCCTGCTGTGCAACTTGACTGAGCACCTCAATATGCTGCTGCACCCGAATGAAACGTTGGCCCGACTGGGCGGCGATGAATTTGGCTTGCTGATTCAGAATGCCGAGCTGGAAGACGCGGTGCGCATTGCCGAAAACATGCTGTCTGCCATCAAGACCTTCCGCTTCTATTGGGAAGGCAAGGCCTACACGATCGGCGTCAGCATTGGAGTGACTCTAATAACGCGCAAGTCCGGCGATGTGAACGCGGTAGTAAGTATCGCGGATTCTGCCTGTTACGCGGCAAAGGAAAAGGGCCGCAACCGCATACAGGTATTCAACCCGGACGATATCGAACTGGATCAGCGCCAGCAGGAAATGCGAGTTTTGTCGCGCATCACCACGGCGCTGGATGAGAACCGCTTCGTGCTTTACTACCAGCCAATCATTCCAATATGTGCCAGTGATGAGGGGAGGCAGCATTGCGAAATATTGGTGCGCATGATCGGTACCGACGGCACGCTGGTGCAACCTGCGCAGTTCATTCCTGCGGCAGAACGCTATAACCTGATGCCTGCGCTGGACCGCTGGATCATTACCCGTACGTTTGAACTTTTTCACAAACGCTATCCGACGCGCGAGCTACAAAGCGCGCATCAGTGGTCGGTAAATATTTCCGGAACTTCGCTCTCCAGCGACAGCATCGTCGAATTCATCCGTGATCAGGCGGCACGCTATGAGATCGAACCGCAATCCATTTGCTTTGAGCTTACCGAGACTGCCGCCATTGCCGACATTGAGCGCGCTGGCAATTTCTTATGGGGCCTGCGTATGGATGGATTCCGGTTTGCGTTGGACGATTTTGGCATAGGCATGAGTTCGTTTTCCTATCTCAAGAGCCTGCCGGTGGACTACGTGAAGATCGACGGCGAGTTTGTAAAGAACATCCTCGACGAAAAAGTCAGCCTGGCGATGACCGAGGCGATCACGCGAGTGGCAGGCGTGATGGGCATCCAGACGGTGGCGGAGTATGTTGAAAATACCGCTATCCTGGAAAAGCTGCGTGAAATTGGCGTGGGTTATGCACAAGGGTACGGTGTCAGCAAACCAATGTTGCTGGAAGACGGCACCAATGTGTCTCCGTTCGCGGGATTGCGTGCTGTCAGGCAACCCGTCGTGCTGGAACAACCCACCCATGTGTCTCCTTGGGCGGAGCTGCCTGCGCGCAAACGGCGGCTTGCATAGATCGGCCAAACAAGCCGCAAGCTACAGTCTCGCATGTTTCGGGGCCCCTCAGCGCAGGCGGTAGTCAGGCAATCGGCCATCAGGCCCAACGCGATCATCGGGAGTTGCATGCAACGTCCAACAACATGCGCTGACCGCAGTTCCATTGTTGCCGGAAGGTGCATTATTCGCCGAGTCTCTTGAAAGCCCAATAAAGAGCCGGGAGGCGGCGGACGTCGCCGATCTCGCGGTATGGCCGCCCAAGCGGCTTTAGGCGCAGGTAGGGCCCGCCTCGCGGAAGGTGCTTTTGCCGTCACGTTTTGCATCGTACAGCGCCGCATCCGCCTTCCTGACCAGGTCATCCAGCGTTTCGCCGCCAGAGCAGCACATTGCGAGTCCCACCGACGCCCCGACACTTGCCGTCCCTCCGCCGGCAAGCGGCACGGGCTGGCTCAGACTTTCCACCACGCGGCTTGCGACCTCACGCGCAGACGCCGCACTTTCGACCTGTTCGAGCACAATGACGAACTCGTCGCCGCCGAAACGGGCGATCACATCCGCTTCGCGGACCAGCCGCTTCATCCGTTCCGCCGACGCCTTGAGCACCTCGTCGCCAGCCGCATGACCGTGTCGGTCGTTGACCGCCTTGAAGTCGTCCAGATCGACGACCAGCACGGCCATCTGGGTTCGCGAGCGCTTCGCGCCCGCAATCAAACGCTTTTCGTTTTCGTGCAGGAAGCGCCGATTGGCCAGGCCCGTCAGCGGGTCGCGAAGGCTAAGCTGCCAGATCGTCTGCTCGGCACTGATACCGGCCCTGATCAGGCGAACGGTTTCCCGGTACAAACCGACAAGCGCCAATGCCATCCACAGTCCAGCCAGGCCCAGCAGAACAGACGACACGGTCTGGCCGTGATTTCGCGCCTTCTCCCGGGTTTCCAGTTGGTTCAGCTCTTCCCGCTCGGTCTCGATCAGAATGCGGTGAATCTGTTCGATGGCGGACTTGTCGAAATCCGCCAGTTCCTGTCCAGTAGGCGCAGTTTCGCCACCCGCCTCTGCGCGTTGCTGGAGCGCGCTGAATCCGGTCTCCAACGCCGATTGCAGCGCCGGCAGCGGTGCCAGACGAGCGGCCTGGACGCCATCAGCACGTATTAAGGCAATCAATTCCTCGGCACTGGGACAGGGCGATCGGCGACATATCAGGCGGGCGTCAAGATAGGCGGGATTTGGCGACTCGGCGTACTTGCGAACCGCGGTATCCAGGTTGAGCAGGTAAATGCGCAAGGCGTCGATATACGCGATGACCTGTCGCGTGTGGTCCACAGAACGAACTGCCTCTGCCGAGCGCTGGTGCTGGTAGAAAATCATCGCGACCAGGGCCGTGATGATTATCGCGAAGATCAGCGTGCCCTTGTGGAGCAGCCGCTTGAACCCGGTGAAGACGGATCCATTGATTTCAGTTTGCATCTGTAGCGTATCAAGACTCGTTTCGCGCATACGGCACCGGAGCGTGCAGTGCGGACCGGCCAAGTTTAGTGCAAGAATCAAGATCGGCCAGAAGAATTCGGCCGTGCGCTGCGCGTTTGCCCATCCTCGAATTGAAAGAGCCGGCCCATTTGGCCCATTTGATTGGGCAATTCATTGGACCCAGCGCGCATAAATCCATTTCATCCGCGAATCATGTGGCCTGCGCTTACTTACAGAAATCAAATGCGGAACGCTAAATGCAGTCATTGGCTTATCGAGTCGCAAGGGTGTACACGGCCAAAGGTCACGAAAGCATATACCGAGACATCGGATATCTCCCATAAGTTCATTTGGCCGCCATTGAACTCACTCACAGGTTCTTTTCGTCGTGCGCCTGCGAAAGGCCGGGCTATTTCTGCCCATGCAGATCCAGCAGATACTGTTGTGCCGAGAAGGGTTTGCCGCGGCCACCCGCTTTGTGGCGGTATTGGCCTTGCGCATCCATCGACCAGGCCTGTTGATTGTCCCTGAGGTAAGGCCGCAGGCCTTCCTGGATTACGCGCTTTTTGAGTTTGGGTTCGAGCACCGGAAAACAGGTTTCGATGCGGCGGAAGAAATTGCGATCCATCCAGTCGGCGCTGGACAGATAAATCCGGTCTTCGCCGCCCTGGCGGAAATAGAATACCCGGCTGTGTTCGAGAAATCTGCCGATGATGGAGCGCACGCGGATATTGTCCGACAGGCCTGTCACGCCCGGTTTGAGCGCGCACACGCCGCGCACAATGAGGTCAATCTTCACCCCGGCCTGGGACGCAGCATAGAGCGCGGCGATCACGCGCGGCTCCAACAAGGCATTCATCTTGGCGATTATGGCTGCCGGCTGGCCGGCTTGGGCCAGGACGGTTTCCTTTTCGATCGCGGCGAGGATTTCGCTGTGCAGGGTGAAGGGGGACTGCCACAACTGATTGAGCTTGCCCGCCCGGCCCAGGCCGGTGAGCTGGACGAAGACATGATGCACATCGGCAGTGACTGCCTCGTTGCAGGTGAGCAGGCCGAAGTCGGTGTAGAGTCTGGCCGTGCGGGCATTGTAGTTGCCGGTACCGAGGTGCGCGTAGCGTCTGAGCTGGCCTTCCTCGCGGCGCACCGCCAGGGCCATCTTGGCGTGGGTCTTATGACCTACTACGCCATATACCACGTGGGCGCCCGCTTCTTCCAGGCGCGAAGCCCAGTTGATGTTGGCTTCCTCGTCGAAGCGCGCCATCAATTCCACCACCACGCTGACTTCCTTGCCCTGACTGGCCGCGGCCATCAGCGCGTTCATCAGTTGGGAGTCGGGTCCGGTGCGATAGACGGTCTGGCGGATGGCAACCACCTGGGGATCGCGGCTGGCCTGCTCGATGAAGTCGATGACCGGCTGGAAAGATTCGAACGGGTGGTGCAGCAGTATGTCTCCCTTACGGATTACATCGAAGATGCTGTCTGCCTTGGCCAACCTGGCCGGCAATAGCGGCGTGAACGGGTTGAATTTCAGATCGGGCCGGTCCACCCAGTCCGGAACCTGCATCAAGCGAACCAGGTTGACCGGGCCGCGCTCCTGGTAGAGATCCTCGGCGCCCAGACCGAACTGCGCTAGCAGAAACCGCGCCATGGAATCGGAGCAGTTGTCCGCCACCTCCAGCCGCACCGCGGCGCCGTAATTGCGCTGCGGCAATTCACCCTGCAGGGCCTGGCGCAAATTCTTGGTTTCTTCCTCATCGACAAACAGGTCCGAGTTGCGTGTCACGCGAAACTGATAGCAGCCCTGAACGCTCATGCCGGTGAACAGTTCGCCCACGTGGGCGTGCAGTATGGAAGAAAGAAATACGAAGCCGTACTCGCAGCCGGCGATCTCGGCCGGCATGTGGATGACCCGGGGCAGCGCCCGCGGCGCCTGCACTACGGCCACGCCGGTACTGCGCCCGAACGCGTCCTTGCCGGTCAGTTCGACGATGAAATTGAGGCTCTTGTTCAGCACGCGCGGAAACGGATGGGCGGGGTCCAGGCCGAGAGGCGTGAGTACCGGCATCAGTTCGCGGAAGAAATAGTCCTTGATCCAGGCGGCTTGGATCTCATTCCAGTGGGTTCGCCGAATAAAGCGGATGCCGGATTCCGCCAGTGCAGGCAACACGTTTTGGTTAAGCAAGTCATACTGGTGGTCGACCAGCTCATGTGCCTGGCGCTCTACCTCGCGAAATACCTGGCGCGGGCTGAGGCCATCCGGTGACAACGTGGTGACTCCCGCAATCATCTGCTCCTTGAGCCCTGCCACCCGGACTTCAAAGAACTCGTCCAGATTGCTGCTGACAATACACAGATAACGCAGCCGTTCCAGCAGGGGTGTTGCCGGGTCTTCGGCCTGGGCCAGCACGCGACGCTGGAAGGCAAGAATGCCCAGTTCCCGGTTGAGGAGCTGTTCGGGCTGAGGTAGTTTCATCGGGAGAGTTGGTATCTAATGGAAAAGCTCCAAGCAGATGCTAACAAACTTATGCAATCCCCATCTATCGCGCCAAAATGACCTCCCTGGGTCGTGAAATTGAACTCAAGCTGCTGCTGCCGGCCGGCACCGCAGCGTTGCTGAACCATCCACGGCTGAGTGGCACGCCGCCCATGCGCCAGAAGCTGCATACGGTGTATTTCGATACGCGGGATTTCGAACTGGCAAAGCGCGGAGTGGCGCTGCGGATGAGACGTACCGGGCGGCGCTGGATACAGACGCTCAAGACTGGGGCAGATTCCAGCGGGGGCTTAAGCGCCAGGGTCGAACTGGAGGTTCCGGTATCCGGGCCCGCAATCGAGTTTGACCGCTTCCCGGCCGATGCATGGGATTACGTTCCGGAATCGCTGCAAAGCAGATTGGCACCGGTCTTTGAGACGCGATTCGCGCGCCGACTGTGGCGAGTGACGGGCATTTGGGGGAGTCAGATAGAAATCGCCCTGGATGAAGGGGAGATTCGCGCAGGCGCCAAGGCTGAGCCGATCCGAGAACTGGAACTGGAACTCAAAAGTGGTCGGCCAGATGCGTTGTTCGGGCTGGCGCTTGAGTTGGCCCGGAGCGTGCCGTTGTGGCCATGCGACCGCAGCAAAGCCGATCGCGGCGCGTGCCTGGCAAGGGACATCGCCGCACACCCAGTCAAGGCGACGCTGCCTGACCTGGACCGGCAATTGCAGCCGGCCGAGGCGTGGCAGATGATCGCCGCTCAGTGCCTGCGCCAGTTTTCCGCGAACCTGCCGGGCATCGCCGATGACCAGGACGCGGAATACCTGCACCAGGCGCGTGTCGCCCTGCGGCGGTTCCGCTCCGCCTATGCCTTGTTCAAACGCGGCTTGCCGCTGTCACAGTCCTTGCTGGCAGAGCTTAGGAATCTCAATGCCAGTCTGGGTCCGGCGCGCGACTGGGACGTGTTCTGTACGCAAACGCTGCCGCCGATTCTGGCCGCTGTTCCAAACAAGGGACCGCTTCAGCATCTCACTGAACTGGCAGGCCAGGCTCGCCGGCAGGCTCACGAGCAACTGGCGCATGACCTGCAATCGCCCGCTTGCGGACGGCTCTTGCTGGGCTTGGCACGCCGGTTGTCGGCGTCTACCAGGCATTTTGTCGCCGAGTTGGGGGATACGCGGCTGGATGACTTTGCCGGCCGTCAACTCAAGAAGCGCTACCGGCAGGTCATGTCGCTGGCGAAAAATCCGCTTGTAAGCGCGGAGCAGCGGCACCGATTTCGAATCAGCGTCAAGCGCTTGCGTTATGTGCTCGACTGTTTTGCCAGCCTGTATTCGCGCCGTCCGGTTGCCGCGATGAGCAAAGCGCTGGCGGATTTGCAGGATGCGCTGGGGCACATGAATGATCAGGTGGTCGCACACCGTCTGATTAAGACCATTGACGACAAGTCACCCTGTTTCGATCAGGCCGATGCCGCCGTGCATGGCTGGCTGGCTGTGATCGGTTTGCGGTTTGATCGCCGGCTTGCCGGTTGCCTCGAAAGGCTTTCAGCCGTGAAGCGATTCTGGTAGACGGTTGCGGCAGAATTCGCCCGGAGCACGCCGTTGTCTTGCGTCAAGCAAGCTCGGCAGTTCTCCCGCTGGCGGACACACGCCTGTAATCGAACATTAATCATTGCTGCATATTGTGCCGTCCAGCACATCTGAACATCTGAAGAGGAGACCTTATGCACTTGTTGTTGTGGCGACATGCGGAAGCGGAAGACGGGGCCGATGATCTTGCCCGCCGATTGACTGCACGCGGGAAGAAACAGGCCCAACGCGTCGCGGCCTGGCTAACTGCCTGTCTGCCCAATGAGGCGCTGGTGCTGGTCAGTCCGGCGGCGCGCTGCCAGGAGACAGCCCGAACGCTGGGGCGAAAGATGGACACTCGGGACGGCCTGGCCCCCGGGGCAGATGCCGAAACCCTGCTGGCCGCGGCGGGATGGCCCCAGGGTCCGGAGTGGGTACTGATCGTCGGCCATCAGCCCACTCTCGGTGAGGTGGCAGCAAAGTTGCTGGGAGCGGGTGAAGGCCTGAGCTTGCGCAAGGGAGGCCTGATGTGGTTTGAATTGCGTCAGCGCAACCGGGAACAGGAAGTGGTGCTGCGTGCCGTGATCGGTCCGGATCTCGTTTGAAAGGCGTGAGGGGTGAGGCGGCGGATCAAGGACACCCGCAATGCTATCGGACAGCCTTGGCGGACTTTGCGCGCGATGGACGGGCGCTGGCTGATTTGCGCGGATCGCGGGGAAGCTCCGTGATGTTGGTACCGGCGTTCTGCAAATGGCCAAGGAACGTGCGTGCCACGACCGACAGCTGTTTCCCCTTGGGCCATAAGACGTACCAGTGGCGCTTGATCGGGAAATGTACGACGTCGAGAATCGCGATCTGGCTCGTGGCGGCATCCAGCGCGAGGGTGTGACGCGAGAGCACCGAGACGCCGAGACCTGCGGCGATGGTCTGCTTGATCGCCTCGTTGCTGCCGAGCTCCATCCTGATATTGGCCTTGAGGCCGTGTTGCTGAAGTAGCCGCTCGATTGCCTGGCGCGTGCCGGAGCCCGCTTCGCGCATCAAAAAGGGTTCTTCGGCCAGCCGTTTGAGCGGAACCCGCTTCTTGCCTGCGAGGGGGTGATCGATCGGAGCGAGCACCACCAGAGGATTTTCCAGGAACGGCAGGCATTCAACATCCAACTCTTCCGGCGGTTGTCCGGTGATGTACAGATCATCTTGATTGTCCAACAAGCGCTCCAGAACGCGTTGGCGGTTGGTCACCTTCAAGGCGACCTCGATGCCGGGGTATTGTTGGCAGAATTGGCCAAGCAAGCGCGGAGAAAAGTATTTGGCGGTTGAGACGACTGCCAGCCGCAACCGGCCTTTCTTCAATCCCTTCATGTCCGAGACGGTCATTTCAAAGCGCGACAGTTGCTCCGAGATTTCACGGCAGGTGGCGAACAGCGCATGCCCGGCATCGGTCAGGTGGATGCGCTTGCCCAATTGCTCGAACAGCGGCAGGCCCACCGCGTCGGTGAGTTTCTTGATCTGCATCGAGACGGTGGGCTGGGTCAGGTGCAATTCCTCGGCCGCACGCGTGAAACTGCCAAGGCTCGCGATGGCCTCGAAAACCTCGAATTGG
>JBAWGM010000187.1:0-1859 GCA_049592895.1 Thiobacillaceae bacterium
GCTGCGTAAGAATCCGAATCCAAAACTGATCCTGCTGCTCGCCACGGCAGTAGTGACATTGGCCGTAATCGCAGGCCCGGCAGCAGCGCTCGCCTGACACTGCTTTGAAGTGCCCATACTTCCTGAAGCGTGGCAAAATGGCCGCCATTGTCAATCGATGGCTTGGCATATGCTCAATGCGGCGAATGGATGGGAAAGGCGTTGGGATTCAATTTGCGGCGGTAATAGGGCGATGCCAGGCCCGCCTGCCGCGCTTGCCTTCCGCATTGGGCAACGCCCGCTGATGTCAGTGCCCGGCGTGCAATTCCTTCAATGATACGCTGATGTTTCGCGCCCAACCCCTTTACCACATGACCCTATGGTGCCTGGCCAGCGAAGTCCAGGACGTCGCGCTCCTTCTGGCCCGCGAAGGCGTGTATTGCCCGGCGTCGGACCCGAGTGCCGGGCCGCCCGGCGCGAAGTGGGAGGAATACCGTGACACCTATGCGGAAGCCCGCACCCGTTTGGACAAGATTCTGCCCATCTGCGACATGCGCGCCCCCCCGCCCATCACTGCCGATGCCTTGGCACCCTCGCTGCAGGAAATGCACCTCATCAACAGTGAGCTCAAGGAAGTGTGGCGGATCTGCGCCGAAAGCCAGATGCTGGAAGACGAAGTGGAACGGGAGCGGCGCGAGCTCGCATCGCTGGAAGAAACCTATGCCCGACTGCGCGGCCTGCACCAGGACATAACCACCTTATTGAAGCCCGAGGCGATGATCAGAGCACGCATCGGCCAGGTTCCGAATTCCAATGCCCGGCGCCTGCAGGAAGCCTTAGGCCTGGCGGGATATCTCCTGTTGCCATTTGACCAGATCGGGGCCCAGACTTTTGCCCTGATTGCCGGCCCGCGCAATAAGGGCGAACTGGGGGATCTGCTGGCGCAGGCCGGGTGGCGTAACTTGCCCATCCCGCCCGAATTGCAAACCCGACCGGAAAACGCCGAAGCCTATTTGCGGGCACAGAAGCAAGGGCTGGACGAAAGATTAAACGTTCAGCGCGAACTGAGGAAACACAGGCTGGACCATTACCTCGACCAGATCCGGCAAGCCTGGGTGTGCCTGACCCTGGCCCAGCCCCTGGCCGAATCCGCCCTCGGCGCGCTCAAGGATAGGGGTGCGCTAACGGTATTGAGCGGCTGGCTTCCGCGCAGTGCCCTGCCCGCTCTTGGGACGGCCCTGGATCACCACTTTCCCCAGCGCCATGTCCTGAGCGTCCGCGAGCCTGGACTGCGGGAAGCTGCGCCCATACCCTCCCTGCTGAGCTATCCGGTCTGGCTCAAACCCTATATCCCCTTGGTGCGCAGTTATGGCGTACCGCGCTATGGCGAATTTGACCCGGCCCTGCTGTTTGCCATTTCCTATGTGCTGCTGTTTGGCGCCATGTTCGGCGACGTGGGCCACGGGGCTGCCTTGATGGGGCTTGCCCTTCTTCTCCGCGGCAAGCTCGCCTGGCTGCGCGCCGTTGGCCTGCTGGCGGGCGCCTCGGCCTGTGTATTCGGCATGCTGTATGGCAGCGTCTTCGGCTTTGAAAACCTGATCCAGCCGCTCTGGATGTCGCCCATGCGCGATGCCAGCCGCATGCTTGAACTCGCGATCCTGAGCGGCGTCGGGTTCATCACCGCTACCTTCCTGATCAATATTTATAACCGTCTGGTGCGTGGCCAGTTGACGCACGCGCTGTTTGACGGCCATGCGCTGGCAGGTCTGCTGTTTTACGCCGGGGCCGTGCTGGGACTGGGCAATCTGATCCATGGACAGAACTTCGGTGTTTTCAGTGCCACTGCCAGCTTAAGCGGCCTAGCCCTCATCGCCCTGCGC
>JBAWGM010000188.1:0-2028 GCA_049592895.1 Thiobacillaceae bacterium
CGCACGGCACTGAACTTCTTGCAAACCCTGTCGGGCACGGCCACCCTCACCCGGCGCTACGTTGAAGCCATTGCCGGAACGGGCGCCGAGGTGATGGATACGCGCAAAACCCTTCCGGGCTTGCGCCTGGCGCAAAAATACGCCGTGCAAATCGGGGGGGGAAGAAATCAGCGCGCCGGTTTATACGATGGCATCCTGATCAAGGAAAACCACATCGTCGCCGCAGGTAGCATTGCTAAAGCACTGAACGCCGCACAGGAATTGAACCGCAATATCCCGATCCAGATCGAGGTGGAAAGCGTGGACGAATTGCTCGAAGCCCTCAATGCTGGCGCCAGCCTTATTCTGCTCGACAATTTCGATCTGGGTAAGCTGCGCTCCGCGGTTCGCCTCAATGCCGATCGCGCCGTACTGGAAGCATCCGGAAATGTCAGTCTGGAGACGATACGCTCGATTGCCGAAACCGGCGTGCAGCGCATTTCCGTCGGCAACCTGACCAAGTCGGTCCGCGCGATTGATTTATCGATGCGCTTTGAGGGCGAATAGAAAACCCGGCTCATGACTCCGGTGGAGAGCCCAAGCTATGTCCATTCCTGTATTGAAGAAACAGGCAGCACCGCGGGACCGCCACGGCGATTGACATCAATGCCAAGATTCGAGTCTGCCACATCCTGAGCGTGCGGCACGATGATCATACATCGGCGCTCCTGTCCTTCCGCGACCGGGAACAGGGATTACTGCAGGACTCGTTCGAACGAGCCCACCAATCGCTTTATCGCTGGGCAGTTTCTCGCGTTTGCTTCCCTCAATATCATCAAGGCAAACACCTTTCTCAACGACACCAGCGGTTGGAGCGCCATATCCTGCAAGAACCTCACTAAAGGCGGATAGCGGCTCGCGAGGAAAAACAGGAACACAAAATCGATCTCGCTTGTCGATGCATCGTCCTGGGAAGAAGCGCTCGGACTCTTGCCTGGGCCGAGAAGGTGAGTCCTGCACTGAGGCAGGGGTTCGCCTCTATCTTTCGCCCATGCGATCAAGATCGACTGCAAGCGAACCCACAAGGTCCTGACCTCCTCCTCAGTGAGTTCGGAAAACTCCTGCCTGGCTACATCGACGATCTTTTCCAGGCTCGCATCGTGCTTGCAATTAACTGCGCGTTGATGAGATACGGACGAGGCGCCTGTCGCGTGCATGGTAGTCTCCCTTTAAACAAGACAACGTTGTCTGAATAATTGAATTCTACTCGAAATGATCGCAAGGATTGTGACAGTCGGGCGCGTCCTGTTTTCAAGCCACTAAGCGACAAGCGTCTCTTGACGCCATTCCTTAACCCGGGCAATCAGAGCCTCTGGGCGTTCGCTTTTAATTTTGGGCGTGTCCGCGTAGATGGTGCCTGCGTCCCCATCGAGACACAGCGGATCGCCTTCAGCAATGACGGTTTCCCCCAACCTGGCCCGTTTTGCCTCTTCGTCAATGACCAGATCGGCGCAGCCCACCAGGCAAACCTTGCCCATCTGCCGCGCCACCACGGCGGCATGTGAGGTGCGCCCGCCTGTGGCGGTCAGAACGCCGCTGACAACGGCAATCCCGGCGATGTCGCTGGTGGCAACTTCATTTCGCACCAGGATAGCGGGCGTCCCACGTTCGGCAAATTTCCGGGCCGCCATGACGCTGAATGCTGCTGGTCCCTGGGCCACCCCGGTTCCCGCAGGGATCGCCTGTCCCAACGGCAGCTTGGTCGAAGTGACGCGGCGGATGACGATGCTGTCGATATCAATGGCTGACAGCCGCCCGAGGGCTTCTTCAGTGGTGATGAGCCCGCTCTCAACCATCTCCACCGCGATGCGCAGCGATGCCAGACCGGTACGCTTGGCGGTGCGTGTTTGCAGCATGAACAGCTCGCCGTTCTCGACGGTAAATTCAAACTCCTGGGCATCCTGAAACGCTCTTTCCAGGGATTCGCCGACGCTCGTGAGCTTTTGCATGAGCCAGCCGGGAACATTGATCTCAGACGAAACCCGGCGG
>JBAWGM010000189.1:0-2922 GCA_049592895.1 Thiobacillaceae bacterium
GCACTCTGGTATTTAGCGACAAACAGCTCGCCACCCATGACGGGCGCTGGTACAACGTGCGCATCATGCCCTACCGCACTGTGGACAATGTCATTGATGGCGTGGTCATTACGTTTGTCGACATTACGGCCACCAAGAAGCTGGAAGCTGAATTGAGGCGCGGGAATCCGGCATGAAAAAGAAATCGGATAGGGATACGGCTCCGTTGCGCCAAGGTGCAAAACTCCGTTTGACTCCGGAGCGATCGGCCCTCCCCTACGCGGACGCGCAAAAACTGATTCATGAACTGGAAGTCCACCAGATCGAACTGGAACTGCAAAACGAGGAGTTGCGCAAAACCCGCCTGGAGGCCGAAACCCATCTGGAGCGTTACACCGATCTGTACGATTTCGCCCCGGTGGGCTACATCACCTTCAGTCGTGATGGCATCATCCGTCAGGCGAACCTCACCGCCGCAAAGCTGTTGGGCATCGATCGCGGCAAACTGGCCGGGCAACGTCTGGGCCACCTTGTTGCAGACCCATCTTCTTTCAATACCTTCCTTGAGAAGTTGTTCACGAGCCAGGTCAAAGAGACTTCCGAGGTGATCCTGTCACGCGCCAGGCCGACGCGACGCATCGTGCGCATCGAAGCCACCCTGGCTGAATCAGGCCAGGCCTGCCGTGCGATGCTGACAGACATCAGCGAAAAAATACTTATGCAGGAGCGTCTCGACCGGTTTGTCCGGTTCAGCATGGATCAGGTCGCCCAGGCGGCCTATCTGATCGGAACAGACGCTCGCATCCAGGACGTCAACGAAACGGCCATCCGCATGCTCGGCTACAGCCGTGAAGAACTGCTCGGCATGCCTCTTTGGAAAATCGAGCCCAGCTTGCAGCATGAGAACTGGTCGGGTCATTGGCGCAAGATACAGGAACGAAAGACGATGACCTACGAGAGCGTCCATCATGGCAAGAGAGGTCGGCCGTTCCCGGTGGAGATCGACGTTACTTTCCTCAATTTCCATGGCCAGGAATACAACTGCATCCTGGCCCGTGATATTACCAGGCACAAAATGGCCGAGCAGGCGCTGCTTGATGCCGATCGACGCAAGGATGAATTTCTCGCGCTTCTGGCCCACGAGTTGCGCAATCCCATGGCCGTGACGTCTACTGCGGTCTACCTGCTTAAGACAAAGGGGCTTACGGACCCGGAGACATGTCGCTGGGCCACGACCACCATCTCCAATCAGACCGAACAACTCAAGCGCCTGGTGGACGATCTGCTGGACGTCGCGCGGATTAGCCGTGGCAGAATCGCTCTGCAAAAAACCCAGCTCGACCTGGTTCAACTCATCGCCAAGGTGGAGCAAGCCTGCCGCCCGCTCAAGGATCGGCGGCAGCAGCATTTCATTCTCAGTCTGCCATCGTCGCCCTTGTGGGTTGAAGCAGATTCTGCGCGTCTGACCCAGGTCGTCACCAATCTCCTGGAAAACGCCGTCAAGTTCACGCCGGCAAACGGCCGCATCGAGCTATCGCTCCAAATCGAACAGAACGAGGCTGTCATCTGCATTCGGGATACGGGGCGAGGGATCTCCGCTGAGCTGTTGCCGCGAATCTTCGATATCTTCACCCAGGGCGAGGTCTCTCTGGTGCGAGAAGAGGGTGGCCTGGGCCTCGGCCTGGCATTGGTCAAAAGTTTAGTGGGCCTACATGGCGGCCGAGTGACTGCGACCAGTGAAGGTAGCGGCAAGGGCGCCCAATTTACCGTGCGTTTGCCCGCTGTGGCGCACCCCCAGCCCGCCATGCCATCAAGCTACCCGGCGGAAGCAGCCAAGGCGCGCAAACGGCGCGTCCTTATCGCTGAGGACAACGCCGTATTGGGCGAAGCCATGGCGCAGGTCCTGCGGCATGCGGGGCACTCCGTGCGACTGGCGCAAGACGGCGAGGCGGCCTTGGCCGCCGCCCAGGCAGAACTGCCTGAGATTGCGATTTTCGACATCGGCTTGCCGGGAAAGGACGGCTACACACTGGCGCGCAGCATGCGCAATCTCCCTGACGGAACACGGCTTCTGCTGATCGCGCTGACCGGCTACGGCCAGGCCAAGGACCACACTCATACACGAGCCGCCGGGTTTGACTATCATATCGTCAAGCCCGCTGACATCGAACAACTGCTGGGGCTGATCAATGCTTGGGAGCCCCCTGGAAAGGCCTGAGAAGAATCCATGATCAATGAGGATAAATTGAAGCCCCAACCAACCGAGGTAAAGCAAGCGGTTTACGTCGTCGACGATAGCGCGGATATTCTGGACGCCATCCAAGTCTTGTTGAGGTCGGTGAACCTGAACGTCAAGACGTTTGCTTCAGGCGAGGATTTTCTTTCCCAGGCTGATCACACCGTGCGCGGCTGCCTCCTGCTTGACATGCGCATGCCGGGCATGAGCGGGCTGGACGTTCAGGATGCTATGAAGGAGCGTGGCATCAACCTGCCTGTCATTTTCCTCACCGGCCATGGCGAGGTAACCGAAGCGGTCCGGGCAATGCGGGAGGGGGCTTTGGATTTCATTGAAAAACCCTTCCAGCCTCAGTTGCTGCTGGACCGTATTCATGCCTGTCTGGCGCTTGATGCACAGATCAACGCTGACCAGCGCAAGAAGAAGGCGGCAGAGGAGCGGGTGAATCAGCTAACCCCCCGTGAATACGAGATCGCGAAACTGATTGTGGCCGGCAAGCCTTCCAAAGCGATTGGGTCTGCGCTGGGCATCAGCGAGAAGACCGTAGATGTGCACCGGTACAGGATTATGAAAAAAGTGTCGGTGCGATCGGTGGCGGAACTGGTCCAGCTTTGGCTGGATACGAAACAGGATCGAAGCTGATCGCTGGCTCCTGCTCGTCAAGCACGGGCAGGGGCCACAGACTTGCCTCGATTTGAATCTGGTCG
>JBAWGM010000190.1:0-1916 GCA_049592895.1 Thiobacillaceae bacterium
GCTTTGAGACATTGCATAGTCTATTGCGGTAAGTCACTCAGTCAGATTCTTCTCGGCATGGTTCTTTATGCCGTTAAACGTCTTGAACAATTCAGCCGCCGTTACCCGTGCTTTTTCCAGCGCGGCCGCCAGTTCTTCCGGGTCGTCGACGTATTCGTGAACCAGGCTGTTGCGCAGCCGGCGCATGGCAAGCCACTGGTCCGGATCGCTGACCATACCCAGCCGTTCCGCACGGTGAAGGTTGTCTAAGGCGGTGCCTGGCTCTTCTCCTACGGCCAACAGAAAATGCGGCAGCAGTTTATCGACCAGGGTGTCCTGCATGCGGGAAAATTTGCCCACGAATGATTCCAGGCGGTCAATTCCTTCGGGCGTTGCAAGGAGGATCTCCAGTGCGGCAGGGGAGACTGCGCCCTGCTCAGGGAAGAGCCGCTGCATGACCGACTGCAGATAATGCGCTTCCTTTTCGACCACGCGCAGGATCTGCCACAGGCGCCGGGCGGCCTCGGTCATAGCGGCACCCCTGTCCGGCGCGCTTCCATGTCGATGGCGCGCAAGGATGCGCCGCGCCGGTGCACGACGATGTCGATACGCTGTTCGCCCAGACGGCGCTGGAGTGCGGCATAGAATTTGAGTTCACGCGCCAATACCTCCTCGACTGTGCCCTCGGTTTCAATGTAGAGGTCGATATCGCCGCCCAACGCGTCGTCCCTGACCCGCGAACCGAATAGCAGGGCAGAAGCGTTGTCGCCGAAGTGGCGTTGCACTTCTTCGCAGATGGTCGCTCTCTGAATGTCGGTGAGTCTCATTTTGTCGGGGCAGCCGATTAACCAGGCTGACAGACCTGAAGCCGTATGAAGTCTAGGTAGGCCAATTTTAGCCGATCTTGCAGGTTTGAACCCGCACGCCACTGCTCTCGCATTGCTGTGCGCATTTGGAGTATTCCGTTACTCGCCCCGTCGGCTTTGCATGCTCATCATGATTTGGAATCTGAATAAGTCCGCTGTTTCAAGCTCCCACATAATCACTCGGTGTTCCCCGTGGGTTCTATGGTTAACTGTTTTATCCGGCCAAGCCGCACATGTTTTGCCTACTCTGCCTCCGGGATGCCGTTCATCAACTCATGGGCTGGCAGCACTTCGACATTTCTTCCCAATGGATACCCTCCCTCAACTGGGGCGATGAGATAGGTCTTGTGGGGTTTGACATCGGCAATTGCCTGCCAAAATCCCTTAGAGGACGCAGGTGCGCTTGAAAGCTTAACCTCGAACGCCAAGCGCCGCCGGCCTTTTTCGGCCACCACATCCAACTCAGCGCCAGCGGCTGTGCGGTAGAAGCTTAACCGCCAGCGTGGCGCCAGTTGGCGCGTTAGCTGTTCCAGCGCCCAGCCTTCCCACGATGCCCCGGCCACCGGATGCCCATAGAGATCCTCCAGACGGTGGATGTCGAGCAGGGCGTGCAGTAGCCCGCTATCTTGCAAATACACTTTGGGTGATTTGGTTAGACGCTTGCCCAGATTGCTGGACCAAGGCGGCAGGCGGCGCACCATGTAGGTCGCCTCCAGAATTTCCAGATAGTGCTGCATCGTCGGTGGCGTAACCCCAAACGCCGATGCCAGGCGCGACGCATTCCACAACTGGCCATGGTTGTGCGCCAGCATTTGCCAAAAGCGCCGCAAGGTCATTCCCGGTACACGGATACCGAAAGCCGGAATATCCCGCTCCAGATGGGTTTGGATAAAAGCTTCGCGCCAGGAGAATGAGGCTTCATCTGTGTTGGCGAGCCAACTCAGCGGGTAGCCGCCCCGCAGCCAGAAATCGGCCAGGCTGGCTCCATCCGGCTTGACTTCGCGCATGTCGAACGGCCCCAATTCGTGAAAGGCAATCCGCCCTGCCAGGGATTCCGAAGCTTGTTGAAGG
>JBAWGM010000191.1:0-8705 GCA_049592895.1 Thiobacillaceae bacterium
TGATGACCTCCACCTCCGGCGGCGGCTTTCCGCCGCCCGACATGCCGGGACCCTGACCTGGACCGCCCGAAGGCTTGCAGGCCGCGAGTGAGGAGAGCACGAGAGTAAGGGCGAGGCTGAGGGCAAGTGGTCGTGTCACGCTGTGCTCCAATTTGGAAACGGCCTGAAGGCGGAGTGCTGCGGCATTGTACCTACAGGCACGAGCCACGGTAAATGAGCAACGACGCCCAGGTCAAAGCCATTCGCCGCACGGGGTGATTGGTAAATTGAAACTGGCGCAGGCGAAGAAACGCTGATCGGCCGGGCGGTACATCGGCGCCGACGCTGTCCGGCGAAGAAATGCCATGCGACGCGGGAGTTGATTTGTCGCCCCTCTCTGCGCGCCGATTGCCTCTGCTTCCGGATTCGGCGGAGCAGACGATCGTGGGCAGCCGGGGTCTTGACGACCACCGGCAGGGCAGGCAGGCTCAGCAGCGATATCATCCGTGCAAAGGAGAAACACATGAACCGACTCGAAGTGACCGAACTGATCATCAACAACAAGCTCGACAAGTGCCTTACCTGGGAAGCGATCGCCCAGGCCGTGGGCCAGAGCAAGGAGTGGGTCACCGCCGGGTGCCTGGGCCAGATGACCTTCACTGCCGAGCAGGCCGAGACCATCGGCGAGATGCTGGACCTGCCCGCCGAGGCCGTCGCCCAGTTGCAGGTCGTCCCCTACAAGGGTTCGCTGCCGAGCACCCTGCCCACCGATCCCCTGATCTACCGCTTCTACGAGCTGATCATGGTGTATGGCACAACCATCAAGGAATTGATCCACGAGGAATTCGGCGACGGCATCATGAGCGCCATCGACTTCAACATGGACATCTCCCGCCAGCCCGACCCCAAGGGCGACCGGGTGAAGATCGTACTGAACGGCAAGTTCCTGCCTTACAAGATGTATTGATCGCAGCGCTGCGACGTCGTCCACCCGCACACCGAAAGGCGGGTGACCGTGCGGCATCGGCCGTGCATGCAGAGGTCATGCGCTCCATCATGGCGACATTCCAGACGGAGCCGGCCATTCGCTGGCCCGGATATCCTCAGGCGGCGGCCATCTCGGTCGGGATGACCGTCATCGTCGCCACAGTGGCGCCGCGCAGCAAGGTCAGTTTGCATGCCCGGCCGATGGTCTCGCGGTCAAGCAGGCGGGTCAGGGCCGCCACGCCGGTTGTCACCTTTCCGTCCAACGCCACAATCACGTCGCGCTCCCGCACCCCGGCGCGACCCGCGGGGCTTTCGGGCTCGATCCTGATCACCAGTACCGCGCGGTCTTCCTTCAATTCAAACCGCTCAAGCGCCTCCCTGGGCAGTTTGATGTCGGCGCCGCCAATGCCCAGGTAGCCACGCCGCACGCGGCCATAGCGAATCAGATCGCCGATCACCACCCGGACCAGATCGACTGCCACGGCGAAACAGATTCCCTGGGCGCCGGGAATGATCGCGGTATTGAGGCCGATCACCTCGCCCTGGGAATTAAGCAGCGGACCGCCCGAATTACCCGGATTGAGGGCTGCATCCGTTTGGATGACATCGTCGATCAAGCGCCCGCTGGTCGAAGGCAAGGCGCGGCCCAGGGCGCTCACCACGCCCGCGGTGACCGTGGTCTGGAAGCCCAGCGGATTGCCGATCGCGACGGCAATCTGGCCCACGCGCAGCACGCTCGAGCGGCCCAGGCGGGCGTAGGGCATCTCGCTTGCCTCCACCTGCAGCAGTGCGACGTCGATGGCGGGATCTTCGCCGATCAGCCGGGCGGGCCGCGGCCTTCCGTCGGGAAAACGCGCTGTGATCTGGCTCGCGCCATGCACCACGTGGCTGTTGGTCAGCACCAAGCCGTCGGGAGAGATGGCAAAGCCCGAACCATGTCCGCCGCGCCGACGGTTCTGCACCTCGATCAGACACACCGCCGGTCCGACCCGCTCGGCCACCGAAGAGACCACGCGGGAATAGGCGTCCAGGACCGCGCTGTCGTCGTTTGCCGTCAGGCCCGAGGCGATCTCGGGCGGAAGCGCGTCGAACTCGTCCAGGACAAACTGCGGAACGAGGGCGCGTGGAAAATCACCCATGGTGTGGCTCCTTTGCTGCAAGGAATCAGATTGCAGCGCGCGAACGCATTTCAAGGGGAAAAGGCCGTCCCCCTCACCCCGGCCCTCTCCCCCTCATAGGGGGCGAGGGAGGAGAGCGGTGTGCGCGCAGGCCTCGCGGCAGCAGGCGGCGCTCGGCGAGTTCAAACAGTTCCTGCACCAGCAGCGCCAGGGCTGCCGCAGGGATGGCGCCCTGCAGGATCAGCCCGGTGTCGTCGAGTCGGATGCCGGTGAGGATGGGCTGGCCGTATCCGCCTGCGCCGATCAGTGCGCCAAGCGTGGCGGTCCCCACATTGATGACAGCCGAGGTCTTGATCCCGGCGAGTATGGCGCGGGTGGCCAGCGGCAGTTCGACGATGCGCAGCCGGGCGCCTGCCGGCAGGCCAAGGGCCTGCGCCGACTCGACGATGGCCGGCGCGATGTCCTTGAGTCCGGCATGGGTGTTGCGAATGATGGGCAGCAGGCTGTAGAGAAACAAGGCGACGATGGCCGGCGGCCCGCCGATGCCCAGAAGCGGGATCATGAAGACAAGCAGCGCCAGGCTGGGTATGGTCTGGATGATGCCGGCCGCGCCGAGCACGATCTGACCGAGGCGTTCGCGGCGCGCCGCCAGGATGCCCAGCGGAATGGCCACAACAATGGCTGCGGACAGCGAGCTGGCGACCAGGGCGAGGTGTTCGAGCGTGCGTTGCCAGAACTGCTGCACTGGGGTCTGCACCCGCTGGTCCACCTGCAGGCTAAGCGCCTGCTGCAGAAACCGGGCCGCGACCGCAGACTCACTTTCTCCGTGCAGCTTCACCCGGGCATTCATCTGGCTCATGGCCGGGGCATCGATGCGCCCGGCAAGCCGCCTGAACGCCGCCACCACCTTGGGGGCGCGCCGCTCCAGATCGGCGCGATAGAGAATGACCGCGTCATAAACCGGGAAGTAAGCCAGATCGTCCTTCAGTGTCCGCAGCTTGTAGTAGGCGATTTCCGCATCCGTGGCATAAAGATCGGTGACTTGCAGGGTGCCGGCGGCCAGGCCGCGGTAGGCGAGATCGTGGTCCAGGCCGCGAACGTTTTGCTGGGGCAGCTGGTAGCGTTGACGCAGGCCCGGCCAGCCATCGGCCCGATCCATGAATTCGCTGGTGAAACCCAGCACCAGTTCGGGATGCTGCTTCAGGTCCGAGATGGTCTTGAGGTCGAGCCGTCGCGCAAGGTCTTCCTTCACGCCGATGGCGTAAGTGTTGTTGAAGCCGAGCGACGCCATCATTCGAACACCGCGCGCCGCCAAAGCCTGCCCGAGTTCGGCCTCGGTGCGCGGCTTCTCGCGCAGGATTTCCTGCAACAGGGTGCCGGTGTATTCCGGGTAGGCATCGATCTCGCCTGCCAGCAGCGCGTTCCACAACACGCGCGTGCCGCCCAACTGCTGTCGGTGCTCGGCCTCCGCCCCGGTCTGGCGGGCCAGTTGGAGCAGCATCTCGCCCAGGATGACCGATTCGGTGAAGCTCTTGGAACCCACGGTGATGCGGACCGGCGCTTCGGTGGCCGCAACGGGGCTCGCCGGTGAGGCGGCCAACAACCCCAGCAACACCGCCCCTATCCAGTGTCGCAGAGTCATCGGAGCGCTTGGGTCAGCTGCGCCATGGGCTCGCGCTGGGCGGAGATGAACTGCTCGACGAAGGCTTCCGCCGGATGCCGTGCGAGTTCCGCGAAAGAGCCGGTCTGCACTGTGCGGCCGTCGCGCATCAGCACCAGGGTCTTCCCGAAATAGGCGGCTTCGGCGAGGTCATGGGTGACCATGACCACGGTCTTGCCGAGCTGGGCGAAGACGGCCCTGAGTTCCCGCTGCAACTGGTAGCGGATCATCGGATCCAGCGCGCCCAGCGGTTCGTCCAGCAGCAGCAGGTCCGGATCCAGCATCAGTGCACGCATCAGGCTGACCCGCTGGCGCTGGCCGCCGGACAGCTCGGCAGGGAAGCGCAGCATCAGTTCCTGCGGCAGGCGCGCCAGCTCGGCCAACTCGGCGAGCCGGGCAGCGATCCAGGCAAAGTCGCGGCGCAGATAGCGCGCCATGACGGTCACGTTGTCGCGGACGGTGAGATGGGGAAACAGGCCGCCCTCCTGGATGACGTAGCCCATGCGTTGCCGCGCCTGGAGAATATTGTCCCGCGTCAAGGCCGTTCCTTCGAAGCCGATGACGCCGGAATCCGGCTCAATCAGCCCGGCGATCAGCCGCAACAGGGTGGACTTGCCGCAGCCGCTGGGTCCGATCAGCACCAGGGTCTTGCCGACCGCAACCTGAAGATCGGTCGGTGCCAGGGCCTGGACATCGCCGTAGCGTTTGGAGACTTGTGAGAGTGCCAGCATCCGGCTAGTGTGGGTTATCTGGCTATGGTACTCAAGGAACTCCCTGCACATGTCTTCAGCCGTCATGCGCATTGCCCCCTCGCCCCGCTTCGGGGAGAGGGGAGAAGGCGGCCGGCGTTTCGGAGGCTTGTGAGAGTGCCAGCATCCGGCTGGGGTGCGTAAGCGCTGGTTCAGCGGCGCGAAGAGGCGCCGCCGCAATGCATGGCCCATGAGGTGATACGGTGAACGCTGCCTCCCGCAAGCTTCAAAACGTCTATCTGATCCTCCTCCTGCTCCACACTCTGGCGGCTTCGCTCATTTGGGGAATCAACACGCTCTTCTTGCTCGATGCCGGTCTGAGCAACACCCAGGCGTTTGCGGCCAATGCCTTCTTCACCGCCGGCCAGGTGTTGTTTGAGGTGCCGACCGGCGTGGTTGCCGACACGGGCGGCCGTCGCCTGTCCTACCTGCTCGGCACCGTGACCCTGGCGATCACCACGCTGCTTTATTTTTGGATGTGGCAAGTGTCGGCGCCGTTCTGGGCCTGGGCGATTACCTCCGCGCTCCTTGGACTCGGCTTCACCTTCTTCTCGGGCGCCGTGGAGGCCTGGCTGGTGGATGCGCTGACCTTCACCGGCTTCTTCCGCGAAGGCGGCACGCTGGAGTCGGTCCTGGCCAAAGGCCAGATCGTGCAAGGCGCCGCGATGCTGTGCGGATCGGTGGCCGGCGGCGTAATCGCGCAGGCGACCAACCTGGGCGTCCCGTACCTGTTGCGTGCGCTGGTGCTTGGGCTCGGGTTCGTGCTCGCCTTCGCCGTGATGCGCGACGTGGGCTACACGCCCAGCCACGGCAAGCACCCGATGGAAGAGGTGAAGCGCGTCATGCGTCGCTCCATCGAGTACGGGCTCGCCAACCCGCCGGTGCGCTGGGTCATGCTGGCGGGCTTGTTCAGCGACGGCGTACTGATTTACGCCTTCTATGCGATGCAGCCCTACCTGCTGAAGCTGTATGGCAACCAACAGGCTTATGCCATTGCCGGCCTGGCGGCCGCCCTCGTCGCCGGGGCACAGATCGCGGGCGGCCTGCTCGTGCCCCGCCTGCGCCGCCTGTTCCGCCGGCGCACCTCGATGCTGCTGGCGGGCATGCTGCTGAGCACCGTCATCCTGGCCATGATCGCCGCGCTGCCGCAATTCTGGGTGGCCATCGTTCTGCTGGTTCTGTGGGCCCTGATGTTCGCCGCCCTGTCGCCCGTGCGTCAGGCCTATCTGAACGGCCTCATCCCATCAAGCGAGCGGGCAACGGTGCTCTCGTTCGACTCCCTGCTGGGTTCGAGCGGCGCAGTCGGCATCCAGCCGCTCCTCGGCCGCACCGCCGATATCTGGGGCTATCCCGCCTCCTATGGCGGCGGCGCCCTCATCCAAGCGCTGGCCTTGCCGTTCCTGTGGCTGGCGCGCCGGGAGAAAGCGGAGGCTGATGCGATAGTCGAGGATGTGCGGGAATGACCGAGCCCAGTTCGGATTCCTGCGCTTACGTAAGCGACGAAGCTTAAGGTCACGCAATAGCGGGATGCTGGTAGAGATATTTCTGGAACCCCGCAAATATCCGTCCGATCTCTTCCGGTTTGCCGAGATCGGCAACCGCATCTGCTATCGAGTCGTGGTACTTCAAACGCAGCAGCGGCGTCAGCTTGGCCTGATCAAGCTCCTCCACGCCAACACTGACGTAATGCGAGAGCACGAAGTCTAGGAAGACCTGCTGCTTGCTGTTGAAATGGGTGCTGATAATGGCAAGCGCCTGGGCAGCCCGCTCTTCTCGCGTGAGTGGAGCGAGGGCATAGGCCACATGCGCAAGCACGTCGAATAGGTCGCTCTTCTCCGCGTCGATGATCCGCTGCATTTCGCCTAGTTGATCCTTGCCGAAGCCTTTCTCGGCCAACCCCTCAAGCAACTTTCTGCGGGTGTCCGGTGCGCTCCACAAGGCGCGAAGCCCTTCTTCGTCCGTGAAGAACTCAGGCAACTTGCCGAACAGGGCTTCCATGAACTGAGCCGCCGACATCGGCGTGCCATCGGGGTGCCAGAAGCTGGTCGCCGTCATGTACTGAATGGTGCGCTCTTTGCCGTCGGCGAGTTTGACCTTGATCTTCTGGCGCTTGCCATACTCTGCGAGCGGCTCGCGGACCTTTTGCCCTTCGACGGGCTCAGGGCGATCGGCACGCACCACCGGCTCCGACTCAACCGGCTCCCCATCCCACTTCGGTTCGCTGAAATGGTGGTGCGCCTTCACGAAGTCGTAGATCGTGAAATAGTCCTTGCCGTCATAGAGCCGCGTGCCGCGCCCGATGATCTGTTTGAACTCGATCATGGAATTGATCGGCCGCAGCAGCACGATGTTGCGCACGTTGCGGGCATCCACCCCGGTCGAGAGCTTCTGCGAAGTGGTCAGGATGGTGGGGATGGTCTTCTAGTTGTCCTGAAAATCCCTGAGGTATTGCTCGCCGAGGCCGCCGTCGTCTGCGGTCACGCGCACGCAGTAGAGCGGATCGGGGCTGCCCTTGATCTGGTTGATCAGATCCCGGATCACCAGCGCATGGGCCTGGTTGGCGCAGAAAACCAGTGTCTTCTCCCGCTGGTCGATTTGCGACATCAGAATTTCGACCCGTTTCCGCTCCCGCTCCCGGATCTCGATGATCTTGTTGAAGTCGGCTTCCTCGTAGCGCTTGCCTGCCTCGATCTCGCCTTCGACCAGCGTGTCATCGGGCGTATAGACGTACTCGTCCAGTGTCGTGGCAATCTGCTTCACCCGAAACGGCGTCAGGAAGCCATCGTTGATGCCGTCCTTGAGCGAGTAGATGAACACCGGCTCGCCGAAGTAGGCGTAGCTATCCACGTTGTCCTTACGTTTGGGCGTGGCCGTCAGGCCAAGCTGCACAGCCGGGGCAAAATATTCCAGAATACCGCGCCAATTGCTTTCATCGTTGGCCCCGCCCCGGTGGCACTCGTCGATGACGATGAAGTCAAAGAAATCCGACGGATACTCGCCAAAATAGCAAGCCCGTTCGCCCTGAGCCTCTCGAAGGGCTTCGACAGGCTCAGCCTGAACGGTATTTTCGGGCGGCCCGCTCATGAAGGTCTGGAAGATGGTGAAGAACAGGCTGCCGTTCTTCGGCACCTTGCCCTTCTTGCGGATGTCCTCCGGGGCGATGCGCACCATTGCGTCTTCTGGGAAGGCGGAAAAGGCGTTGTAAGCCTGGTCGGCAAGAATGTTGCGGTCGGCCAGGAACAGGATGCGCGGCCTCCGGGTTGGCTCGCTGCCAGTCTTCCAGTCGGTCAGGTTCCAGCGGCTGTGAAACAGCTTCCAGGCGATCTGGAAGGCGATAAAGGTCTTGCCGGTGCCGGTGGCCAGCGTCAGCAGGATGCGCTCGCGCCCATTCGCGATGGCTTCGAGCGCCCGCTCGATGGCGATGTCCTGGTAGTAGCGGCTCTGAAAGTATCCGCCCCTATCCTCGAACGGCACGGCAGCGAAGCGGTCGCGCCAGGTGTTCTGGGTGGCGAAGGTGAGATTCCACAGTTCAATCGGCGTCGGATACTGCGCCAACTCACCCTCGCCGCCGGCGTGCATGTCAATGCCGTAGATGCCCTGCCCGTTGCTGGCATAGGCGAAGCGCAGTTCCAGCTTGCCGGCGTAATCCTTGGCCTGCCCCACGCCCTCGGTCAGCGGCTTGTCCCATGCCTTGGCCTCAAGCACCGCGAGCTTGGTGTTGCGGTACTCCAGCACATAATCGGCTGTCAGCGCCTTGCCCCGCTTGCCGTGGCCCTCGATGCGGCCAAGGGTGATCGGGTACTCGCGCCGGATGCGGCTTCCCTCGACCACACCCCAGCCAGCGGCTTTCAGGGCGGGGTCGATGTGTTCGGCTCGGGTTTCGGCTTCGTTCATTGGCTCACAATGAGTCAAGTATGATTCAGGCTATTCGTCAAGCGAATCCCAGGAAAACCGTCAGCGCACGATTCACCGCCAACATCGTCTCATCGTCCAGGCGGCCGATTACCGCTCCGATCTTTTCGCGTGGGATGGATTGCGGCTTATCCACCATCACCTGCGAAGGTTTGGACAGGCCGTTCAGTTCACTCGGATTCACGGAAATACGAAACAACGGCGCATCACGCAATTCGCCAGTCATCGGCAAAATCGTCACGGAAGGATGCGCATCGAACAAATCGGACTGGATGACCAAGGCCGGGCGTGGTTTGCCGA
>JBAWGM010000192.1:0-7296 GCA_049592895.1 Thiobacillaceae bacterium
GCGCCGGTTAGCTTCGGGTGATTCATGGAATAAGTGACGAATTCCCATTGCTGCTTGAGCAGAAATGGCGACACGCTCCAAACTTTGAGCACATTCGGAACATTGCCGAACGCTTGCCGAATTTCGTCGTAGATATGCGCCACGTCGCCGGTGGCTTCTTCCGGCTGGACCATGTTGAGCAGGCTCATGCTTGACACCCCATAGGTTGATCAAATTAATCTGAAGATCCCTTTATTAACTCTGGTCCCGGGCACCTATTTTTCCCGCAGCAACCCCTCAATCTTTTTCAACATTTGCGCGTGATCAAACACCCTGCCACCGATGGCACGATAGGCCATTCGTCCTCTCTTGTCGATCACGAATGTGGTGGGCAAGCCCCGCACCGGCCACAGCGCCATGGCGTCGCCGATTGGGTCGAGCAGGACCGGGAAGACAGGCGGGGTATCCAGCGCAGAGGTAAAGCCCTCGATGACATCCACGCCCTCTCCCTCATTGACGGCGAGGATCTCCAAAGATCGGTCTGCCATTATTTTCCTCAACCGCTCCATCGAGGCAAACTCACGGCGGCAGGGCGGGCACCAGGTGGCCCAGAAGTTGACAATCACGACTTTGCCTTTCAGGCCCGACAACGCAATGTGTTGTCCTTCCACGCTAGCCAGTTCAAGCTCGGGCGCGCTCAGCCGGGGACGAACCGGCGTCAAGGTGAATTGCAGCGGCGGGTCCGCCGCCTGAACGGTCAGGCTGACCAGACAAAGCAGCAGTTTAAGGGGCAGCAGCAGCCGCACACTGAACATTCTTCAAGATCCCTTCATGACGTTTCTTCCCCTGGCGCCAGCGATACACCACATCAAAGCGGCTACCGGGCGGAAGTTCGAATGTGGTCATGCCCTGATTCCAGTCACCCGGGAAGAAAGTCTGCTCAACCGGAAACTGCGCCCATTCAAACGCCAACTTTACCGGCTTGGGCTGGTTGCGAGGCTGGAAACGGGCCAGCCAATCATGCTTGGTCAGCATCACCTGGGGCGTCCCGTCCTCGGGCACATAGCGCCACTCGACAAGGCAATAGTTGATGGGCTTCGTAGTCTCATTGCGCAGGACGGTCATGAACACGCAGTGGCGCGCAAACTCTTCCACCGACTTGTCGTCCAGCCCGCGAGCGGCCATGAAGGCCCGGGCCTGGTCCGCTGTGATCTGGGTCATGCGCAGATGGACCCCGTGATCTTCCGTTTGCCAGGTTCCAATGCCGGTTTCGGGGGATTGGCTGTAACGGGTTTCACCCCCCAAGACCGGCGAGGCAAGCAACGCCAGAAGGCAAGCCCACACCCAGCCTGACCGTGCGCGGCTCAGTGCCGATGCAGGCCATGCGTTTGAGTCCAGGAGCGGCTGAATTTTCATTGGGCGCCAGGGCGTGTTAACCCTCATTTCGCGTCAGGCGTAAAATGAGGGTTACCACGCCCTAGACTCGTGCCCCCTGTATGGCCCGCAGAAACTCATTGCGCAACTGATCGCTGTCTTCCATGCTGCCGGAAAATGCCTGGGTTACCACCCGCTCGTCACCGCGCCGGTCCTCTCCCAGCAGCAGGCATAGCTGTTCCGCCTCGATAACACACGCCGCTCCCTTCGCCTTTCCATAGGCCATCAACGCCTCGGCAACGTCGCGCGTCATCCATTCCTGATAGGTGAAACGGTGACCGATGGCATCCACCAGGCGCGCAATACGGCCGAAGCCGTGCAGCCGGCCGCCGGGAATATAGGCCACGTGGGCGACGCCCCGAAACGGCACCAGGTGATGAGGACACACGCCATGAATCGCAATGCCGCGCACCACCACCATGTCCTGGCGCGCATCCGCAAATCCTTCACCCAGGGCTTGGGCCGGGTCCATGCTATAGCCGCCTAGCAGACGCCTCTCCCACAGTTCCCGAACGCGCTGCGCCGTGCGACCGGTATGAACCGTATCGCTCGGCACACCGCAGGCATGGAGCAAATCGGTCACGGCCTTTTCAAAGGCAGCGGGATCGAACTTGCCGGTTTGCGGAATGCCCAGGCTGGCCGGCCTGGGTCCGCCGTGATCATCCCCTCCAGTCTCACAACACGCAGCCATTACCTGAATATCTCTTTGAAGAAAGCCAGGGTCTGGATCCAGGAGTCTTGGTCCGCGGCGGCATCGTACTTGAGCGGCAGATCGAATTGCTTGCCAAGCCGGTCCGCATCCGGATTGGTGAAAGCGTGCATCGCGCCCGGATAGGACACCAGCTTGTAATCCGCGTGCGCATCCTGCATTTCCTTCTCGAACGCGGCCACGACTTTGGGCGGCGCAAATGGATCGGCAGCGCCGGTAAACACACGAATTTTGGTCCTGATCTGGCCGGGCTTGGCCGGGTGGTCCGTGCCCAGGCTGCCATGGAAGCTGACCACTCCCTTAAGCGGCAGCCCGGCGCGCGCCATGTTCAGCGCCTGCCCGCCGCCGAAGCAGTAGCCGACAGCGGCAATTTTCTTCCGGTCTGTCCGGGGCTGATGTTCGAGGGTTGTCATCGCAGCCTTAAAACGGGCCAGGGCAGCAGCCGGATCCTTGCTGACCGCGGCCGCAAATGCGGCCGCATCATTGGGATGATCGGCGGTCTTGCCGTTGCCATACATGTCCACGGCCAGGGCAACATAGCCCTCCTCGGCCAGCATGTTCGCACGCTTGCGGGCATAATCATTCAGTCCCCACCACTCGTGGACAATCAGCACGCCGGGCCGTTTCCCCTTGATGGCGTCGTCATAGGCCAGGTAGCCCTTCATGCTAAGTCCATTCGCCTTGTACACCACCTGCTTGCCCACCACGGATGCCAGCGCCGGGAAAGCCGCCAGCAGCAAAACTGCAAGTAAGACTTTCTTCATAACATGAGCTCCTTTAGTTGCCTGTCATGGAGTTTGGAGAGTAGCACCTGGGCGAGAATGCTGCCTAACAACGCAAAGGCGATGTCCTTTTGCGTATCCCATATGTCGCCCTGGGTGGCCAGGAAGGCGACGGCATCTTCCCCCGACAATTCCGCCACGGCCCATTCGATCAGTTCATAGCTGGCCGATATGGCAAGGCAAATACAAACCACCAGAAAGAACAGCCAGCTCCCGCGTGCAAGAACCCTTCTGCGTATCAGTATCTCGCGCGCAATCAGCGCCGGGAAGAAGCCCTGGGCCAAATGACCCAGACGGTCGTAGTCGTTGCGAGCAAGGCCGAATTCATCCCGGATCCAGTTGAACAGCGGCACCTGCGCGTAAGTATAATGGCCGCCGACCATCAGGATGGTGGCGTGCAGCGCAATGCCCACGTAGACCAGATTGGTCAGCCGGAACGACCGGTAAGTTAGTGCAATAACGGGAAACGCAATCAGCGCCGGCGCCACCTCAAGCAGCCAGGTAAAGCGGTCGCGCGGGTGTAGCCCAGACCATGTCAGCACAACCAACGTAACGACGAGCAACGTGCCATGCAGTGCGCTTGAATTGCGAAACTTCATGAAATGATTTTCAGGAGCGCACGCCTCAAGGGCCAGGACTAGAACCTGCAGCGCTAGTACTCGACGCCCGGCGGCGGGGTAAACTTGTTCAACACCCGGACATAGCTCTCCCGCACCACCGCCGAAGGGTCGGGCAGCTTACCCAGGCTCATGCTGCCTTTCAATTGATGGATCGATTCATATTCGTTCTCTTCCATCCAGAGCTGCATGCCCACCAGGATTTGACTCAGCCGGTCTGGTCCATGGCGCAACAGGCTGCTGGCCAGGTGTACGACATCCGCGCCGGCCAGGAGCATCTTGAGCGCATCCCAAGCGCTATAAACGCCCCCCGTTGCTGCCAGGCTGATCCGGGTCTGGTCGCGCAGAATGGCAAGCCAGCGCAGTCGGAGCAGAACTTCATCCGGAGTCGAGAGCTGCAGGCTGTCCACCATGCTGCGCTGTTCGAGATCGATGTCGGGCTGGTAGAACCGGTTGAACAGGGCAACTCCGCTGGCTCCTTCATGCTCAAGCCGCTTGACGAAATTCGGTAAGGCCGAAAAAAACGGCGACAACTTCATGGCGATGGGAATGCGGATTGCGGCGCGCAGCTTTCTCAGCAGTTCGACATAGCGGTCTTCGACCGCGGTGCCCGTCTGAAGCGGATCAGCGACGATGTGATAGACATTCAATTCGATGGCATTGGCGCCGGCCTGCTCCAGCTCCTTGCCCAGTTCGACCCAGCCTGACAGGGAAACGCCGTTGAGGCTCGCCACGACCGGAATTCCCAAATGCTCCTTAAGACGGCGCAATTGGTCGAGATAGCCATCCAGACCGCTTCGATAGGTATCATGATCCGGCAAATAGCTGTCCGCCTCGCCATGGCCGATATCGCCGTGCACCAGGAATCGGTCCATCATGGCCTCTTCCGCCAGTAACTCCTCTTCGAACAGGGAATACATCACCAGTGCCGAGGCACCGGCATCTTCCAGTCTTACTGCCGTGTCTAGGTTCTTGGACAGGGGCGATGCCGAGGGAACCAGGGGATTCTTCAGCGCCATGCCCAAATAGTTGGTCGTGAGATCGGTCATTCAGCTTGCCCTCAGGAGTCTTTCTGTTTGGGGTTGCCCGCGGCTGCCATGGCCTGCAGATCCGCAAAATGCACATGCACCCTTTGCTGCGCAGCGTCGAGGAATTGTTGCGCCGCCTCCGGATGACTGCGAAACAGCATGGCAAAGCGCGTCTCGCTGCTGGTGAATTCCTTGAGCGGCACGCTGGGCTCGGCCGAGTCAATGCGGAACGGGTTGGCTATGCGCGGGTCATGGCGGAACAGCGGAAAATATCCGGTCTTTACTGCCAGATCCTGCTGGCGCAGGTTGTGCTGCATGTCCACGCCGTGCGCAATGCACGGACTGTAGGCAATGATCAGCGAGGGCCCGGAGTAGGACTCCGCTTCGTTGAATACCCTGAGCGTATGCACATCCTTGGCGCCGAAGGCCACCTGCGCCACGTAGACGTGGCCGTAGTCCATGGCCAGTTTGGCGAGATCCTTCTTCGCGGTGGATTTGCCGGCCGCAGAAAACTTTGCTACTGCGCCGAGCGGGGTCGCCTTGGAGGTCTGGCCGCCAGTATTGGAATACACCTCAGTATCGAGCACCAGAATATTGACGTCGTAGGGCTGGGCCAATACATGGTCGAGCCCGCCATAGCCGATATCATAGGCCCAGCCGTCTCCGCCTATGATCCAGACGCTGCGGCGGACCAGGTACTCGGCCACCGCTGCCAACTCCTTCGCTTCCCGGGTCCCGATTTGAGACAGCTTGTCGCGCAGCAGCTTCACTCGCTGACGTTGCTCGCGTATGCCGCGTTCCTCCCCCTGGTCCGCCTTCAGAAGTCCTTCTGCCAGATCGCCCCCAATCCGGTCAGCCAGCCGTTTCACCAGCTCAGCGGCGTGCGCGTGCAATTGATCCACCGCCAGACGCATGCCCAGACCGAACTCGGCATTGTCTTCAAACAACGAGTTGCTCCATGCCGGCCCCCGTCCCTCCGCATTGGTAGTCCACGGTGTCGTAGGGAGGTTGCCACCGTAGATCGATGAGCAACCGGTTGCATTGGCCACCATCATGCGGTCGCCGAACAGTTGCGAAGCCAGCCGGATGTAAGGCGTTTCTCCACAGCCTGAGCAGGCGCCGGAAAATTCGAACAGCGAGTCGAGCAGCATGGACCCGGGTATGGTCATGTGCTTGAGGTGGTCGCGGTCAAACTCCGGAAGGCTCAGGAAGAAGCTGAGATTGTCGCGTTCCTGTTCGCGCAGTGGCGGCTGCGGCGCCATATTGACTGCCCGGTGTCCGACGTTGGACTTGTCATGTATGGGACAGGCCTCCACGCAAAGGCCACAGCCTGTGCAATCCTCGGGCGCCACCTGATAGCTGATGTGGGTTCCGGCAGGGTAGTCCTTGCTGCGTACCGGCACATGCTTGAAGCCGGAGGGGGCGCCAACAGCCGCCTCCTGTGGAAACACTCGGGCGCGAATCGCAGTGTGGGGACAAACGAACACGCACTTGCCGCACTGGGTACACAGCTGCTCGTCCCAGACCGGGATTTCCAGCGCAATGTTGCGCTTTTCCCACTTGGCCGTGCCCACCGGAAAGCTGCCATCTTCTGGCATGAGGGACACCGGAAGGCTGTCGCCCTTGCCGGCATAGATGGGCAGGGTAATTCTGCGCACGAAATCGGGAATTTCGGGCACGACGGGCGGGGATGCGGCGCCTGCCGGCTCACTGCCTGGCGCGTCAGCAAGCCCCGCCGTCTCGATCCGATGCAGATTCTCCAGCGACTGGTCGATGGCCTGGTAATTGAGTTCGACCAGGCGCTTGCTTTTCTTGCCGTAAGTCTTTTCCACCGCCGTCTTAATGGCCGCAATCGCCTCAGCGCGCGGCAGGATCCCGGCAATGGCAAAAAAGCAGGTCTGCATGATCGTATTGATGCGCCGGCCCATGCCGACCGCCTCCGCGACCTTGTACGCGTCGATGACGTAAAGTTTGAGCTGCTTGGCAAGGATCTGCTGCCGCGTGCCAGCGGGAAGGCTCAGCCACGCCTGATCCGGTGCCGCGGGCGTATTGAGGAGAAATACCGCGCCCTCAGCCGCGTGCGCCAGCATGTCGTAGCGTTCAAGAAATACGGTCTGGTGGCAGGCAACAAATTGCGCCTCGTTGTCGCCGATCAGATAGGCTGAGCGGATGGGCTCTGGGCCAAAGCGCAGGTGGGAGACGGTGACCGCGCCCGATTTCTTCGAGTCGTAGACAAAGTAGCCCTGGGCATAAAGCTCCGTCGCCTCGCCTATGATCTTGATCGAGTTCTTGTTGGCCGACACGGTTCCATCCGAGCCCAGGCCGAAGAACACCGCACCCTGCGCCGCCTTGGAGGCCTCGGTGCGATACCCGCTGTCCCACGAAAGCGACAGACCGGTCAGGTCGTCAACAATACCCACGGTGAAATCGCGTTTGGGGGAATGCCGGGTAAGCTCGTCGAACACGGCCTTGACCATGCCCGGGGTAAATTCCTTGCTCGCCAGTCCATAACGGCCGCCGATCACGCGCGGCATCGCCCTGATTCCGTCGGCCGCTGCCTGCGCCAGTGCCGTCACCACGTCCTTGTAGAGCGGCTCGCCATCAGCGCCCGGCTCCTTGCACCGGTCCAGCACCGCGATCGATTGCACTGTCGCCGGCAGCGTGCGTAACAGGGCAGCGGCATCGAAGGGCCGGTACATGCGCACCTTCAGCACACCCACTTTCTCATCCGCGCGGACCAGATCATC
>JBAWGM010000193.1:0-4261 GCA_049592895.1 Thiobacillaceae bacterium
GTCTCGGTCCGCTTCACCGACGAGATGGTGCCGCTGGGCGACCCCAGACTGCCCGAACCATTCGATATCGACTGCAAGGAAAAAGGCGGCGGCCGCTGGGTGGACGGCAGGAACTGGGCGTATGACTTCGAGCGCGACCTGCCGGCCGGGGTACGTTGCAGCTTTACGCTCAAGCAGGGTGTCAAGACTCTCAATGGCGTGGCGGTCGATGCACAGTCTTTCCGATTCAACACCGGCGGCCCCGCGATCCTCGCGTCCGAGCCGGGGGAAGGCAACGAAGGCATCGATGAAAATCAGATCTTCGTGCTGGGCCTGGACGCGCCGCTCAAGCGTGAAAGCCTGAACAACCGGGTCTGGTGCGTGGCCGACGGCATTGCCGAGAAGATTCCTGCGCGTTTGGTGGATGCGAAGACCCGGCAGACGGTGCTGGCGCACAGTGGCAATTTCTTCAGCCAGTATCTGGAACTCCTCGACCGGCAGCGTACGCGCCTGTTCAGCCTCACGCTGCCGGGCGGCACGGTTCAGGAAAAGCTCATGCGCCAGGCCAGCCAGCCCGACGCTCCGGTGGTGGTGTTCAAGTGCGCGCGCAGCCTGCCGCAAGACGCCAAGGTGTCCCTGGTCTGGGAAGCCGGCATCGAATCCGCCAGCGGCGTGCCGGTTTCCACCATGCAAACGCTGGCCTTCAAGACGCGCCCGGCGTTTACCGCGAAGCTGAGTTGCGAGAAGACCAATGCGAAAGCGCCGTGCCTGCCCATCCTGCCCATGCAGCTCGCGTTTACCGCACCGGTCGCGATCGACAAGGCGCGGCGAATTACGCTGGCGGGAGAGGGAAGAACGTGGCGGCCGCAGATCAGCGCCGACGATCGCAAAAGCGGATTCACCCAGCAGCTCGAGTTCAAGAGCCCGTTTCCCGAGGCTGCCGCACTCACGCTAAGGCTGCCCAAAGGCTTCAAGGATGACGCAGGCCGGCCGCTCGCCAACGCGGGCAAATTCCCGCTCAGCGTCAAGACCGATCTGGCTCCGCCCCTGGCCAAGTTTGCCGCGGACTTCGGCATAGTGGAAAAGAATGCCGACCCCATGCTGCCGCTCACCCTGCGCGCCGTCAGCCCGCTGACCCAGAGCCATGCGGTGTTGAGTGCCAAGGAACTGGTGACGCAGAAGCCGCTGGAAGTCATTGCCTGGATGAAACGCATACGCGACATGTCCACCAACGACTATGGCGAATTCGACGACAAGCTCGGTTACCGGCCAATCACCCGGTACGGCGCGGAAACATCGATATTCGGTCCACAGCACAAGATTCAGGCCTTTCCCCTGCTCAAGCCGCTCCCGGAGCGCGAGACGGAAGTGATCGGCATTCCCCTCAAGACAGCGGGCTTCCATGTGCTTGAAGTCGCCAGCCCGCGCCTGGGCGAAGCCCTGATGGCAAAACAACAGCCCTATCATGTACGCGCCACCGCGCTGGTCACCAACCTGGCGGTGCATTTCAAGTTGGGACGCGAATCTTCGCTGGTCTGGGTGAGCGCGCTGGATAGCGGCAGGCCGGTGGAAGGCGTCGATGTCGCCGTACGTGATTGCGGCGGGACCATACACGCGCAAGGCAACACGGACAGAAACGGTTTGCTGCGCATCGCGGAAGAGCTGCCGGATGCCAATACGCTGCCCGGCTGCCTGAACGCCTGGGACCGCCAGTATTACGTCACGGCTTACAAGGACGGTGATTTCTCCTTTGTCCTGTCGAACTGGAACGAAGGCATTTCAAGCTGGCGCTTCAATCTCTACAACAACCGCTGGCGAGGCCCCTATATCGCCCATGCCATCCTGGACCGCAGCCTGCTGCGCGCCGGAGAAAGCGTGGACATGAAGCTGATCGTGCGCAGGAAGTCCGCGACGGGCTTTGCGTTCGTGGACAGATCCAGGCTTTCCAGTGAAATCATTCTGCAGCATAACGGCAGCCAGGACGAGGTCAGGCTGCCGGTGAAATGGGACCGGGCGGGTATCGCCGAACTCAGCTATGCGATACCCAAGGAAGCCAAGCAGGGTCAGTACGAAATCCTGATTCCGCACAGCTTGAGGGGCCGCAACGACGAGCGTCTCGATGCGGGGTCATTCCGCGTCGCGGCCTACCGGGTGCCCAGCATGCGGGCCACGCTCAGCGGCCCGGGGGAAGCGATGGTCAATCCGTCCAGACTCAGTGTGGATGTGGGGCTCAGTTACCTGTCGGGCGGAGCGGCGAGTTTCGCGCCGGTCAAACTGCGCGGCCAGTTGCAGGACAAGACCCTGAGCTTCGCCGATTATGAAGGTTTCGCATTCGCCAATGGCGCGGTCAAGGCCGGGCGCGAAGATGAAGGCGAGGACTGGCACATCGGCAGCTACGACGTCGAAGATGAGGGCAATACCGCGCCGAGCACGCAGGCCATCAACACGCAGACTTTCAAGCTGGATGCGGGCGGCGCCGCGCGCGTGGACATTACCGAACTGCCGAAGAGCGCGAGGCCGCGCGACCTGCTGGCCGAGCTTGAATACCGCGACGCAAATGGCGAAACCCTGACTTCCGCCACGCGCATCCCGCTCTATCCTTCCGCGGTGCTGCTGGCGGTCAAGCCGGATTCCTGGGTGCTGTCCGAGGACGGTCTCAAGTTCGTGGTCCAGGCCGTGGACATCCACGGCAAGCCTGCCGCGGGGGTGGACGTGAAAACCGAAATCCTCAGGCGCGACTGGTATTCCTACCGCAAGCGCCTGATCGGCGGCTTCTATGCGTATGCGCATGGGCGCGAAGTCAGCAAGGTTGCCGATGCCTGTTCGGGCAAGACCGACGACCTGGGCCGTCTCAGTTGCACGCTTAAATCGCCTGCCACCGGCGACCTCATCCAGCAGGCGCGGGCGAAAGACGCCGCCGGCAATGATTCGGTCGCCCATGCGGACACCTGGGTGCCGGGCGGCGATGGCTGGATCAACGCCTCCGACAATGACCGCATGGATCTGGTCCCCGAAAACCGCCGCTATGAAATCGGCGACACCGCAAAGCTGCGCATGGCCATGCCGTTTGCCTCCGCCACCGTACTGGTGACGGTGGAGCGCGAGGGCGTGCTGGATGCCTGGGTGACCGAAGTGAAGCGCGACAAGCCGGTGATCGAGGTGCCGATGAAGCCCAATTACGGGCCGAATGTCTTTGTCAGCGCGCTGGCCGTGCGCGGCCGCATCGCCGATGTTGCACCGACCGCGATGGTGGACCTGGGCAAGCCCGCCTTTCGCATGGGCGAAACCGAAATCACCGCCGGCTGGTCCGGCCATGCACTGGACGTAAAAGTTACCACCGACAAGCCGGTGTACCGCGTCCGCGAAACGGTGAAGGCGCACATCCGCGTCACCCGTCCGGATGGCAGTCCAGCGAAAAATGGCGAGGCCGCCGTGGCGGTCATCGATGAAGGTTTGCTGGAATTGCAGCCGAATGACTCATGGAAACTGCTGGATGCGATGATGGCGCGGCGCGGCATCGAAGTGGAAACCAGCACTGCGCAGATGCAGGTGGTCGGCAAGCGCCATTACGGGCGCAAGGCAGTGCCGCACGGCGGCGGCGGCGGCCGGCAATCGGTGCGCGAACTGTTCGATACGCGGGTGTACTGGGCGGCGCGCGTCAAGCTCGACGACAAGGGCGAAGCGGACCTGAGCTTTCCACTCAACGACAGCCTCACCGGCTTTCGCGTCGTCGCGGTGGCGAGCGTCAACGTGGGCCGCTTCGGCACCGGCGAAGCGCGCATCCAGACCCGGCAGGATCTGATCCTGCAATCCGGCCTCGCGCCGGTGGTGCGCGAAGGCGATGTGTTGTCAGCTTATTTCACTGTGCGCAACAGCGCCGAGCGGGCGATGAAGGTCGAGGTGAAACCGGCCATCGTCGGACTGCCCGATCCGGCCCAGCAAACCGTGGAACTGAGTCCCGGCCAAGCGAAAGAAATAGCGTTCCCGCTAAGCGTCCCGCTGGGCATCCACCAACTGAACTGGCAGCTTACGGCCAAGGAAATCGGCGGCGACGCCATTGATCGCATGAAGCTTACACAGAACGTGATCGAAGCCGTCCCGGTGCGAACGTTTGAGGCGACGCTGCTGCAACTCGACAAGCCGCTGTCCATGGCCACGCAGATTCCCGCCGACGCCGTACCCGGCCGCGGCGGCGTCGGTTTGAAGCTTCAGGCCCGATTGGCCGATGGCCTGCCGGACTTGCGCGATTACATGGCCCACTACCCATGGACTTGCCTGGAAC
>JBAWGM010000194.1:0-14792 GCA_049592895.1 Thiobacillaceae bacterium
CTGCTGGCCATTTCGTTGACCGCTTGCGGCAAAAAAGAAGAAGCTGCTCCTGCGCCGGCACCCGAAGCTGCTGCTCCGGCTCCGGCTCCTGAAGCTGCTCCTGCTCCTGCTCCTGAGGGTGGAATGGCCCCTGCCGCTCCTGCTGAGGGTGCCGCTCCGGCTGCTCCCGCTCCCGAAGGCGGCATGGCCCCTGCTGCTCCTGCTGAAGAAAAGAAGAACTAAGTCTTCCGGCAAGCTGAAAGCCGGCCCTGGCCGGCTTTTTTTGTTTCCGTTTCTCGATTCAAGCGCGCAGAAACGTGGCGATTCGCCCAATTGCCTGTTCCAGTCTGTCTCGCGAAGTCGTGTAGGCAAAGCGCACGAATCGTTCCGCCTGGTGGCTGCCGAAATCAAGCCCGGGCGTGATCGCAACGCCCGCCTCATCGAGCAGCCGTGCAGAAAAGTCATAGCTGCCCCTGATCCCAGACCGTGCAATCCGGCTGATATCCGCATACAGGTAAAATGCCCCTTGCGCCATCACCGGCAGGCCGAACCCCAAAGCCTGCAGGGCAGGCGCCAGATAATCGCGCCGCGCCTTCAGCTCCAGCCGACGCGCTTCCAGGATTTCCAAGGTTTCCGGTCCAAATGCTGCCAGTGCCGCATGCTGGGCCGGAGTTGACGCGGCCAGAAACAGATTCTGCGCCAGCCGCTCAATCGCTTCCATCGCCGCGTCAGGCGCCACGAGCCAGCCCAACCGCCAGCCGGTCATGTGAAAGTATTTGGAAAAGCTGTTGAGCACCCAGACGTTGCCGGAACAGGCGAGCGCAGTCTGGGGCGAGCCTTCATAAACGAGACCGTGGTATATCTCATCCACGATCAGCGTGGCATCACGATCTGCGCACAGTTGGGCAATTGCGCGCACTTCGCCATCCTGTGCCAGCGTGCCGGTCGGATTGGAGGGGGAGGCCAGCAGCACGGCCCGCGTCTTATCCGTCCAATGCTCCTCTACCAGGCGGCCAGTGAGTTGAAAAGCGCTATCCGGCCCGACCGGAATTGACACCGGGTCGGCATTTACAAACCGTGCGAAATGCCGGTTGCAGGGATAGCCCGGATCGGCCATCAGGATTGCATCCCCGGGGTTAAGCAAAGCACCCACAGCCAGAAGCAGGGCGCCGGAGGCGCCCGGCGTGACCGCAATGCGGGAGGCAGATACGCTCACTGCATAGCGCTCACGGTAGTATTCGGCGATTGCGTTTCGAAGTGCGGGCAAACCAAGGGCGGGCGTGTAGTGCACCTCGCCATCTCGCAGGGCAGTTATTGCCGCGCTCAGGATGGGCTCAGGCGTTGGGAAATCGGGCTCGCCAATTTCCAGGTGGATGATGTCCCTGCCTTGCGCCTCAAGCGCTTTGGCTCGGGCGAGGATAGCCATCACATGGAAGGGCGCAATGCCTTCCAGGCGATCGGCAAGCTTCATTCCGTTACGCCGTGCCCGGCCAGAAAGTGACGCACGAAGTGCTCCGGCTTGGCGCTGTGCCAGCGGCCCTTCTCCTCGCCATCCTTGAACAACAGGACGGTAGGAAATCCGCGCATGCCGAATTTGCCGGCCAGCTTCATGTTATGGCCTTCGTCCACCTCTACCTTGGCCAGCAGGAACTTGCCTTTGAAGGCATGCGCCACTCGCTCGAGTATGGGCGTAAGCATGGTGCAGGGCGGACACCAGTCGGCCCAGAAATCCACCAGGATCGGGGTGCTCTTGGAGGCTTCGATGACTTTGCTTTCAAAATGCTCGTAGTCGGTATCGAAGATGAGGGTGTCATGATGCTTCATGGCGCGCGTATGAGCTAAAGGCGGCTCTGCTGATCTGCTGGCAGCCGGCGCAGGGGATCCTGCCGGTAATAGGCTTTCATCTGGGCATAGACCGCCGGGTAAACGGTCGCCAGTATAGCGGGGCTTTCGAAAAATGCTTCACTCAGCACCGCAAAGAACTCTGCCGGGGAAGTCGCTGCGTAAGGGTCAATCACCGTTGGAATCCCCTGTGCCACCTGACGGCGAAGATCTTCGTAGGCCGGCTTGAAGGCGTCTGCCCAATCCTTCACCCTCATCTCGCTATGCAGGGGTGGCAGCCCATCGGCGTGTCCATCCTGCATATCGAGCTTATGCGCCAGTTCGTGTATGACCACGTTGGACCCGGCCGGCCGCAGCGAACTGTCCACGTCCGCGGCCGAGAGAATCAGCGGCCCGCCCTGCCAGGCCTCCCCCAGGAGCGGGTAACGGAGCTCATGCACCACGCCGCTTTCATCCCTGTATTCGCGCCGCGGCACAAACTCATTGGGATAGACGATGATCTCCTTCCAGCCGGCATAGCTATCCAGGTCCAGATTCATCAGCAGCAGAGCAGCCTGTGCAGCGATGCGAAGCCGGGTGATTTCATCCATCGCAAACCCGGCCGCGCCGCTAAAGCTTTTTTCCGCAATGAACAAGCGGGCAAGGTCATACAAGCGGGCGCGTTCCGACGCATTGAGCCCGGCATACAGCGGTGCCGCCAGGGCGGCACGCCAGACATCCGCATCGAAACTGACCCGCTTGAGAATGCGACGTCGACGCCAGTTACCCCACGCTGTCATTCATTATCCGGCAGCACGGGCTGCGCGCTTTGCATGTGCTCCAAATCCACGGACTCGATTCGCTTGAAATTCTGGAATAGCTTTTGCCCGCTGATCTGGATCTTTTCCGTGTCTTCGTGGGCTTGGCGGATGTGGGTGGCGAGCTTTTGCAGCCGGTCGTCAAACAGATTGAAATCCCGGCCCAGCTTGGACAAGGCGTCCTTGATGATGTGAACCTGACGGCGGGTTTCCACATCCTTGATCACCGCCCGCGCCGTGTTCAGCACTGCCATCATGGTGGTCGGCGATACGATCCAGACGCGGCGGGAGAGAGCGTAGTCCACCAGATCCTGATGATAGGCATGAATTTCCGCAAACACAGCCTCGGCCGGGACGAACATCACCGCGCCGTCGCTGGTTTCATGTTCGATGATGTACTTGGACGCGATGTCATCCACATGCCTTTTCACGTCCGCCTTGAATGCCCTGGCAGACTGGTTACGCTCCAGCTCGGCCAATTCGCGGTCAAACATTCGGCTGAAATTCTCCAGAGGAAATTTGGAGTCCACTGCGACCTTGCCGGTAGGCTCCGGCAGCGTCAGCAGGCAATCCACCCGGCTGCCGTTCGACAGGGTTTGTTGGAAGGCATAGGCGGTGGGCGGCAGGATGTTGCGCACCAGGGCCTCCAGTTGAACTTCGCCAAATGCGCCGCGCGAGCGTTTGTCGCCGAGTATCTCCTGCAGGCTCACGACATTGCTGGTAAGCCCGTCGATCTTCTTCTGCGCCTCGTCGATGGTGGCAAGCCGCTCCATGACCTTGGCGAAGGTTTCGTTGGTGTTCTTGAATCCCGCGTCGAGACGCTCCGCCACCTTGCCGGAGATTTCGCCCAGCCGTCCATCCACCGCTTTGGCCAGCGCCTCGATGGTGGCGGTCAATTGCAGGGCGGCGTTCTTCATCGTGTTCTGCATCAACTCCTGCTGCTGCTTGCCCTGTTCGGCAAAGGATTTGAGCGTGGCATCGAGAAACTGGGTCTGCGACTTGGACTGTTCCTGCTGCAAGGCCTGCAGCCCGGACTGGGTGCGGCTTCCTTCCCGGCTCAGTCCCTCATGCAAATCTTTCAGCATGTCGCGGTGGCGGGCTTCCAGACCCGCGTTGAGCAGGTCTGGCAAGCCATGCTGTTGGCGTTGCAGGGCGCCAATCCGCAGCGCCAGCCAGATCGTTCCCAGCAGCACGAGGCCGAGGCCGCCGAGCAACAATGTGTCCATCAAGCTCATGGAGGAATTATATCCCCCGCTTGACGCCCCGCCGGCCCGCCCGCAGAATCCCCACATGAATTCGCCGATCCGTTCCTGCAAGTTTCCGATTCGCCTAATGTGGCGAGTGAGGCCTGCGCTGCGTGGAACCGGCTAGACGACATCATTGTCCACCGACGGAGCCACGCTGCCACAAGCACCGTGGCTTTTTTGTTGCCCTTAAAACGATGTGCGCCATGCAACCACAAGCAACCCGTTCACCTTCCATCGGCAGCGCCTATCTGGGCGTCGTGGCGATCTGGTCGACTACCCCGCTGGGCATAGTCTGGAGTGGCCAGGGCGTGCATTTCACCGTGCCCTTGTTTGTGCGCATGGCCATAGGCCTGGCGGTGTGCGGACTGTGGCTGCTGGCGAAGCGCATGCGGCTGCCCCTCGACCTGAATGCGCGCAAATCCTATGTCTATGCCGGGGTCAGCAGCTGGGCCTCGATGCTGTGCACTTACTGGGGCGCGCAGTTCATTCCTTCCGGACTCATCTCCGTCGTGTTTGGTCTGAGCCCGATACTGACCGGGCTCTTCGCCTGGCTGTGGCTGCGTGAAGACGCATTCACCGTGCTCAAGCTCCTGGGCATGGCGCTCGGGCTGGCCGGATTGGTCATCATTTTCCGCGGCAGTATCCGATCGGGATCGGCCGGACATTGGGGTATCGCCGGCGTTTTGCTGGCCGTCACGCTTCAAGCCTGGGGCCTCGTTGCGGTCAAACGCCTGCAAGCGGAAATTCCCGCCATGGCGCAAACTACGGGCGCACTGGCCGTCACCGTTCCCCTGTCCGGCCTGAGCCTGTTGTTACTTGGCACGTGGCCTGCGCAGGTGCCGGTCCGCACCGCCCTGGCCATGCTGTACCTGGGAGTGTTCGGTTCGGCAATCGGTTTTTCGCTTTACTACTACCTGATCAGGCTACTGGACGCCGGGCGCGTGGCGCTCATCACGCTGATCACGCCGGTGACTGCGCTGCTCCTGGGCATGGTCCTGAACGCCGAGCACCTGACGCTGAATATTGCCGCCGGGGCGGGGCTGATCCTGCTGGGGCTGGGGCTGTACGAATGGAAACTGTTAGTGAATAATGGACGCCGAATGCCCGCTGTTTACTAAGCCGATTCTCCACTGCAGCTCCGCCCCTGAGGCACACAAGAAGCTTGCAGTGCTGGCCTCTTCAGAAGCAAGCCGGGTTTGATCCATATAACCCCAATAACCAACCTGCATCCAATCTGGACTCACCATGCCAAACATGAGGGAATCGGACTATGCCTAATTTGGACGTCAAGAATGGCACCTTGACCGCAGAGGTCAAGAACACCCGAGCAGCGTTTCCCTTCCGCCTGTTCTTCGTGCTGTTTGTCTCTGCAGTCCTGCTTATCCTTGCCTGTGCCTGGTATGTGGCGCATGACCGGATAGAAGGGGACCTGGGTCTGATTCAGGCTGATGAGATCAACAATATCGTATTGGGTGTCCGGCGTCTGGATGGTGAATTGCAGGTACCGCTGCAACATCTGCGCGCACTTGCCAACGAGGATGCGGTACGTCAGGCCATCAACAGTCCCGGCAGCACTGCCACGGAATCAATGGAGAAGGCTTTCGCGACCCTGGTCTCATACAACCCGATGTATGACCAGGTGCGATGGATCGATGAAACGGGCGCTGAACAGGTGCGTGTGAACAATGTGGCTGGACATCCCGTGCAGGTAGCGAAGGAACAGCTCCAGAACAAAGCTGATCGGGACTACTTCACGGGCACCACGCGGCTCAAGCCCGGGCAAGTCTATATCTCCCCGCTCGACCTCAACGTCGAGCACGGCCAGGTTGAAGTTCCCTACAAGCCCATGCTGCGGCTCGCCACCCCCGTCCGGGACGCCAATGGTCAGCCGCGGGGTATCCTGATTATCAATGTCGCCGCAAATCACCTGCTTGATGATTTTACCGAGAGCATGAGCAACAAGCGCGATCACGTCATGCTGGTAAACAAAGCGGGCTACTGGCTGAGGAGCCCAATCACAGCCGATGAATGGGGTTTCATGTTCCATCGTTCCGAAACGCTGGGTAAGCGTTTCCCCGCTGCCTGGAAGATTATTTCCAGCCGACCCACGGATCAGGTCGAATTGGATGATGGACTTTGGACCTGGAGCAGCGTCTATCCCCTCAAAGTCGAAGACAACAGCGACATCAAGGATATGCCACGGTGGCTGATCGTCTCCCATCTCCCTGCCAACCAGTTGACCCTGATTCGTAACAACGTCTGGAAACCGATCACCATCGTCTCGCTGATCGTAATCGCAATTATCGCCTTGCTTGCCGCCTGGCTTGCGTTTGCTGTGGCCGGCCGCAACCAGGCCAAGGTAACGGCAGCCAAAGCGCAGGCCGAGGCGGCAGCCGCCCAACGCGTGAGCGAAGCGCAGGAACGCTATCGCATGGTGGTGACAGCGGATGTCAACGGCCTGCTGGTAGTTGATACCTTGGGTCATATCGTGCTGGCCAATCCTGCGCTCGAGGGCATGTTTGGCTATGACGCCGATGAACTGCTGGGCCAGCCGGTGGAAGTCCTGCTGCCCGCGGCCGCAATTGACCATCACGCCGAACTGCGTTCAGCCTACATGCGTGAACCGGTCGCACGGCCCATGAGCATGCGGCGCGAGTTGAGCGCACGGCGCAAGAATGGCAGCACATTTCGCGTGCAGATCAGCCTGACTCCCTTCAGCGACAAAGACAGGCAGTATGTCCTTGCCGTCGTCGCCGATATTTCCACCCCCATGCCGGCGAATTCACCGCAATAAATTTAGTCGGGGTTTGCCTGTAGCTGCTGGCGCGCGCGACCGGGCCGCGAATTTCTGCAGCCCCCCAAGAAAGACGGTTCAGGCGCTTTCCCGCACCGCCCGCCGGCGCTCGTGATCCTGCAGATAGCGCTTGCGAAGACGGATGGACTTCGGGGTGATTTCGACCAGTTCATCGTCGTCGATGAACTCGACCGCCGACTCCAGCGTGAGCCGGATGGGCGGCGTAAGACGCACCGCCTCGTCGGTGCCGGATGCGCGCACGTTGGTGAGCTTCTTGCCCTTGATCGGGTTGACCACCAGATCGTTGTCGCGGCTGTGGATGCCGATGATCATGCCTTCGTAGAGCTTGTCTCCCGGGCTGACGAACATGCGGCCGCGGTCTTCCAGGTTCCACAGTGCATAGGCCACCGCCTCGCCATGCTCCTGCGAGATCAGCACGCCGTTGTGGCGGCCGGGCAGATCGGCTTTGAGAGAACCGTATTCATCGAACACGTGGGACATCATGCCGGTGCCCCGGGTCATGGTCATGAAGTCGCCTTGAAATCCGATCAGGCCACGCGCGGGAATTCGATATTCGATGCGCACCCGGCCGTGACCGTCCGGCTGCATGTCCTGCAGGTCGCCGCGGCGGCGGCCCAGTTCTTCCATCACCGTACCCTGGTTTGCCTCGTCCACATCGACGGTGAGAACTTCGTAGGGTTCGTGTCTCTCGCCATTGATTTCCTTGAACACCACGCGCGGTTTGGACACCGCCAGCTCGAAACCTTCGCGCCGCATGTTTTCCAGCAGGATGGTGAGGTGCAATTCGCCGCGGCCGGCCACGACGAACACATCCGCATCGCCGGTCTCTTCCACCTTCAGCGCCACATTGGTCAGCAACTCCTTATTGAGCCGGTCGCGGATCTGGCGGCTGGTGACAAACTTGCCCTCGGTGCCCGCGAGCGGAGAAGTGTTGACCTGGAAGTTCATGGTGAGTGTCGGCTCGTCCACCTTGAGCATCGGCAGCGGGTGGGGATTTTCCCGGTCTGTCAGCGTCACGCCGATGCCGATTTCTTCCAGCCCGTTGACCAGCACGATGTCGCCGGCTTCCGCGCTGTCCACCAGGATGCGCTCCAGACCCTGAAACCCCAGCACCTGGTTGATGCGGCCGGTCTTGACCTCGCCATCGGGTCCGGCTGCAATCGCTACCACCTGGCCCGGTTTGATACGGCCGTTGCGGATGCGGCCTACGCCGATGCGGCCCACATAGCTGGAATAGTCGAGCGCGGCAATCTGCAATTGCAGCGGCGCGTTGGGATCTCCGACGGGCGCCGGCACATGCGACAACACGGTCTGGAACAGGGGCTCCATGTCCGCCGCCGAACCGCCGGACGAGGGCGCATCCTTGATGTCCATGCAGGCCCAGCCATTGAGGCCCGAGGCATAGACAATGGGAAAATCGAGCTGCTCGTCGGTGGCACCCAGCTTGTCGAACAGATCGAAAGTGGCGTTGATGGCATAGTCGGGCCGCGCGCCGGGGCGGTCCACTTTGTTGACCACTACGATGGGACGCAGGCCGAGGGCTAATGCCTTCTTGGTGACGAAGCGGGTCTGCGGCATCGGGCCTTCGACCGCGTCGACCAGCAACAGCACGCCGTCCACCATTCCCAGAACCCGTTCCACCTCGCCGCCGAAGTCGGCATGGCCGGGCGTGTCAACGATGTTGATGTGGTATTCGCCGTAGTTGATGGCGGTGTTCTTGGCCAGGATAGTGATGCCGCGCTCCTTCTCCAGGTCACTGCTGTCCATCACCCGCTCATCCACCTGCTGGTTGTCGCGGAACGTGCCGGACTGCCTGAGAAGCTTGTCCACCAGCGTGGTCTTGCCGTGGTCCACGTGGGCGATGATAGCGATGTTGCGAAGTTTGCGGGACATGGGGCCTACCCGGATCGGGAAAACCGAGTATTTTAGCAGGTTCTTATGCTTCTACTTGCTGAGTCCCAGCAAGGGGTGGCGGGCCAACCGGCGGTCAATTTCTGCGATGACCTTCCTGTAGGCAGGGCTGCCAACCTTGCCGAACCGCCGGGTGAATTCCTCCTCCCCCAGGAATTCAGGCAGGTCGGCAACGGGTGGACACAACGCGGCATCCGTGTCAGCCGCTGCGAGCAGGGCCTGAATCCGCGCGGCCTTGTTTCCCTGCGAAAGTTCTCCCAGTCGCGCGCCGGCCTTGTCCACAGCCAGATCGGTAAAGCTGAAGCCCGAGCCGGATTTGGTATCGTCCTCTTCCTTGGCCAAGCCGATGATGTTGGCAAGGCGGCTGCCGGCCGATACCGACAGCGCGGCGGCAATCAGATAATGCTGGGGCCAGTCCTGCCGCTTGTACAGGGTCAATGCGACATCCGGCGCGCGCCGCGTGGTGCGCCCGGAATTGGTCAACAGTTTTCTCATGCTGATGCCGCTGACGTAGGCACCCAAGGCCATGAGGGCGGCGCGGTTCTCCGCTGCCGCGTTGCCGCCGCGCGCGCGAACCCGGTCAAATACAGGGCGCATCAGTTGCGGCAGGTCCAGGCTGCTGCCCGTCTTGCGCCTTCGGATCTGCTTGCTGATCAGGTCCGCGTAATCAAGCAATCGCTCGCGGTCGGCTTCGGATACCAGCAGCTTGACACTTCTGCGTTCCAGACGCGTAAGCAGTACCGGCTGCCAGCGATAATCCAGGATCAGCTGGTTTTCACCCAGGTTGACGCTTTCCACCGCATCGGCCAGGGACGCATAGACATCATCGCGCTTGAGCAGGTTCTGGACCAACCGGGCCGCGCCCGCCGCCAGCCAGGAAGGAAACGGCACGTCACCGACCCGCATGCTGGCCAACTTGAGCTTCCCGTCTTCTTCCCTGATCTCGGCCAGGATATTCAGATAACGTCCGAATGCGTTGGGGCGAAACTTCAGAGTGGCCTGTATCTGTGCGCTTTGCGGCGACAGGTCAACGCTCATGCCGGAAAGTGGCTTGAGCGCTACCGCATAGTTCAGCAGACGGTTGACCTCTTCCTCCGACAGCGTCAGGGTCTGCAGGGTGTCGGGGGACCCCTTGCGCGGATCGTGGCGCTGGAACAATTCCTTGGCCCACACCATGTCATCCCGGGTAATGCGGGAAACCGGCTCTACCAGGGGTTTGTCATCCAGCACCAGCCAGGCCGAAACAAGCACCCCGGCCAGCACAAACAGCAGGAAGATAATCAGTCGCTTCAACAACCGGAGTCCCTAATCGCGGAGCACAAAGAGAATGCCATTGCTCAGGGTTTTCCGCGTGTTCGTCGCAATGATGTCTGCAGCATGAACTTGCGAGCGGAAGGGGATAACGGGGCGAAGATTGTCAGGGTCTGCATTCCAGGACAGGGGTGCGCAGAATTGTAAGCCGAGTTGGTCCGCCGCTGGTTCGGAACGCCGTGCCGTACCTTCGCCCCCTGCCTAAACCAGAGTAAAATTGTCGACTAATACACGCTCACCTTCATCCCCAGCTTTATGAGACCGGCGCAACTTATTGCCATCATGGAACGCGAATTCCTCAGCACGGAGGAAGGCCACCACACACCGGTCATGCTCTGGGGCCCGCCCGGGGTAGGCAAGTCGCAGATGGTAGCGCAAACCGCGGCCCGTCACGGCGCACCCGTAATCGATATCCGCCTGTCGCAGATGGAGCCCTCGGATTTGCGCGGCATTCCGTTCCGCACCGGGGAATCGGTGGACTGGGCGGTGCCTTCCATCCTGCCGGACGCCATGCGCCATGGCCCGAAAGGCATCCTGTTTCTGGACGAAATCACTTCGGCCCCGCCCTCCGTCTCTGCCGCCGCCTACCAGTTGATTCTGGACCGGCGTCTGGGCAATTACCAGGTTCCCGCGGGCTGGGCCATCTTCGCCGCCGGCAACCGGCAAGGCGACCGCGGCGTCACCTATGCCATGCCGGCCCCGCTGGCCAACCGCTTCTCCCACTTTGAAGTGGAAGCCAACCTGGAAGACTGGGCCCAGTGGGCCTATGACAATGGCATCGATGACCGGCTGATCGGCTTCCTGCGCTTTCGTCCCGAACTGCTGTTCGAGTTTGACCCGGCGCGCAATCCGGCCGCGTTTCCCACCCCGAGGTCCTGGGAATTCGCCCACCGGGCGATGCAAAAATTCGCTGACATCCCGGATCTGCTGGGTCCTTGCCTGTCTGCCTGTGTCGGCCAGGCCGCCGGCATCGAACTGATGGCCTATCTGCACAACCTGGCTCGCATGCCGGACCTGGACGCCATTGTCGAAGGACGCGGCGTGGAGATCCCCAAGGATATCGACCTGCAATATGCGGTGGCTTCCGCTCTGGTCACGCGTGCCATCCGGTCGAAGGGCCAACCCGACGCGTCGGTCAAGCTGGGCAATATTCTGGAATTCGCCGGCAAGTTTCCGCTGCGCGAGATGGGCGTGATGCTTGTATCCGACATGCACCGCAATGTCGGTCAGCAGTTGTTCACCATTCCACAGTTTGCGCAATGGGCGAACCAGGTCGCCGATATTGTGCTGTATGAGTAATTGGACAGAAATTGAACCAGAAGGGCATACGTACGAGAGACATCTTTAGTTGTCTTCTCATGTCTTCCTGGTAGAAGTGAATGGCCATGATTGCGAAAGACGCCGCCACCAAGCTCGCCGCCGCCCGCACCCGGCTGATCCTGGACAAGCCCTTCCTCGGTGCGCTGGTGTTGCGGCTGCCAATGCAGGAGGCCGGTTCCGGCTGGTGCCGCACCACCGCCACGGACATGCGCACCCTGTATTACAACCCGGCTTATATCGACCGCCTGTCCCTGTCGCAAACGGAATTCGTCCTCGCGCATGAGGCCCTGCATTGCGCGCTGAGCCATTTTGTCCGGCGCGGCCATCGGGTGCAGAGTCGATGGGATCTGGCCTGCGATTTTGCCATCAATCCCCTGCTGGTTAACGATGGGCTGATGCCGCCAGCGGAAGCGGTAATCCTCAAGCAATTCGACAACATGACGGCAGAGGAAATCTATCCCTGTCTGGACGACAGCCTGGATAACGAAACCCTGGATCAGCACCTGTATGACAGCCAGAGCGAGGGCGGCCAGGGCGGCGATGCGCAGGAGCCTCCGCCGGACGACGCACCGCCGCAGGAGTCTTCCGGCAGCGGTGGCGGCGAGCCTCAGCAGAACGACCAGGGCGGTGGCGGAAGCCAAAACCAGCCGGCAAAACAGAGCGATGGCGGGCAGGGCGTCGAGCCTCGCGATGGTCCGCCCCAGCCGCTCACGGCCCAGGAGCGCGAGCAACTCGCGCAGAAATGGCAGCAGTATGTTGCGTCCGCCGCCCAGCAGGCCGCTGCTGCCGGCAAACCGGGCGGCGCCATGGCAAGGCTGGTGGAAAGCTGGCTCCAGCCCAAGCTGCCCTGGCGCGCCCTGCTGGCCCACTACTTCTTCGAGTCAGCGCGCTCCGATTACAACTACATGCGCCCGTCGCGCCGCGAAGGCGACATGATCATGCCCAGCCTGAAAAGCCCGCACAGCGACATGGTGGTGGCGCTCGACACTTCGGGCTCGATCGGCAACGCGGAAATGACCGAATTCATTTCCGAAATCAACGCCATCAAGGGCGCCCTGCCGGTGCGCATCACGCTATTGGCCTGCGACGCCAAGCTGACCGAAGGCGGCCCGTGGACCTATGAGCCATGGGAAGACTTCATCCTGCCCCGGCAGTTCACCGGCGGCGGCGGCACCCGCTTCGAACCGGTATTCGAATGGGTCGATCAGCAAGGCCTGCGCCCCGACGTGCTGGTGTATTTCACCGATGCCCTGGGCGACTTTCCCTCTCAGGCGCCGGGCTATCCGGTGCTGTGGCTGGTGAAAGGCAAGGGCCAGGTGCCGTGGGGCAGACGGGTGCAGTTGAACTGACTATGTATTGAACAAGGAGGACAAGAGGACAGGAGTAAATTAACTTTTCTTGCTTTCCTCTTGTCCTCCTGTCCTCTTTGTAGGGAAATTTCTCGCATGACCCTCGGCCTGACCGAACTCTCCTCCGAAGACCAACTGCGCCTGAATGTGCTGATGATGGCCAACCAGGTGCAGGCGGTGCGCCTTGACGAGGGCGCCATGACGCTTTACGCCCTCACCGACAAGGGCGAAGCCAGGGTGACGCTGCACGCCAATTGTCGGGCTGACCAGTACGTGCATCGGGTGAAGGAGTTTCTCGGCGGCCACGCCCTGGGCTCGCCCGGCGGCTACCCTGTCTATCTGCAACGCTGGACCCGCATGGGCCAGACCAGCGACAAGCATCTCGATACCCTGCTGCTGCTCGGCGAGCCCGAAGCGGTGGTGGCGGTGGCCCATGCGCCGGGACTCACCGACGAACTGGCGCGGAGGGCCTGGTGGTGCCAGCCGACCATGGAAATGGCGCGCTGGATGCTGGAAAAAGACGCCGTGATCGAGGGCCGGATGGGCAAGGAACTGGCGGATTTTCTCATCGAGCATCTTCCCTTCGAGGAAAATCCCGACGCCCGCATGCACACCATCCGACTGGTGCTCTACGGCAAGCTCACTGATGCGGCCACCACTGCCAAGCTGTGGCGGCAGGCCCGCGGCGTGCCCTATTACTACATCGGCTTTCTCGAGTTCATGCCCGATAGCCTGCCCGAGGACCAGCCGGCGCGCGCCGATTTCGCTGAAGCCGAGGCCTTGCTCAGGCCCCTGACTGAAGCCGGCAATCCTTATGCCCAACGCCTGCTCGCCCTGCTGTCCGCCAACGGCCAGACCTGGCTCAAGGCAGTGACCGAAGTGCTGGCCAGGCCTTCCACTTCGCTGGTGGCCTATGCCTTGCTGGATGCCATCGGCCGTTATTTCCACCCGATGGGCTATCCGCTTCAGGCCACGGCGCTTGAAGAGGTGTTCCCCCGTGCCGAGGCGATGGCGAAGGGCGAAATCGAGTGTCCGGAGAGTTTGAAGCTGCTGTGCGAAGCGGTCCCGGAATACGCCCGCTCGATTCAGGCCATGCTCGCCCTGTCCGCCCTCAGCAGCAAACTGGCGGACCCCTGGCTGTTGCGCAACACCGCAGTGGGCGCCCTGATGCGGCGTAAAATCGAGCCCATGATCAAACCCATCCAGCTAGAGGTGGATGCGTTGCGCAGCCCGGGACAATGAAGCTGTATCTCGACCCCAGCCAGGTCAAGGAAATACCGGCCCTCATCAACAGCCCCTCCACCAAGCGCAAGCGCTATCCGGAGGGCGTAGTCACGCCCATGGCCAGCGAGGCGGAAGCGCGCGACCAGGCCAACCCGGAAAAGCATCTGCATGCGGCCGTCGTCATCGGCCCGTCGCGGTCCTCGGAAGGCTTTCGGGTTTACTATTTGGTCAGATGGTTAGGAACCTCTGATCAAGTCCCCCAGGAGCAATGAAAATGGACTACCCGAAAAAACCCATCGATATCCCCATCGTCACCAAACCGGCGGACGGCAGTTCTGCGCCTCCGCTGAGCGGCACAGGCTGCTCCGGCTCCGACCCGGTTGCGCTGATGGTGCTGGGCGACAGCATGGAACCCGAGTTCATGGAAGGCGAAATCATCGTGATCGAGATGGACGGCCACGTCACCGACGGCAGCTACGTGCTTGCCTGGCACAACGAGGAATACATCTTCCGCCAGGTGATCAAACGCGAGGTCGGCTGGGCGCTGCATGCCCTCAATCCGAAGTATCCGGATTCCCCCATTGCCAGCCTCGACGAGGTCAAGGGTGTCATCACCCTGAAGAAGAAACCCGGCTCCCGCAAATCGGTCAAGTATTACATTCCCACCAAAACCAACGCCTGAACACATTTTTGGACGAGGACTCTCCATGCCTTATTTCATCTACAAGCTGATGCCCTTCAACATGCTTGAGAAGCTCAACCAGTTCGACAAATTCAAGGATGCCTCCAACCATGCCAAGGAGTTGCGCAAGGACATGCCGGCCGATGCGGACTACAGCATCAAGGTCATCTTTGCGGAAAACGAATTGCAGGCGGAGGACATGTTGAACACGCCGCGTGGTCCCGGGGTCATGACCGGCGAGGATTACTGACCGGCACCGGCGGCCATGTCCAGCGAGTACAACGAAGACGCTTACCGCGATGCGCGCAAGAGCAT
>JBAWGM010000195.1:0-2071 GCA_049592895.1 Thiobacillaceae bacterium
GTCCGGTAACGACTTTCATCGGCGCGACGGTCTTCATCGGAGTGTGGCAGGGATCATGGTAAAGATACTTCACGCCCTTCGTACCTTCCAGCTTGATGCCTTTTTCCAGCAGGTATTCGTGGATGTCCAGCAGGCGGCAGCCGGGGAAGATCTTGCCGAAATCGTATTTCAGCAGTTGATCCATGCAGGTCCCGCAGGACACGATGACTGTCTTGATGTCGAGGTAGTTGAGGGTGTTGGCGACCCGGTGAAACAGCACCTGGTTGTTGACGCTGATCTGGTTGCCCTTGGTTTCCTGCCCGCCGGCGATTTGCGGATAGCCGCAGCACAAGTAGCCCGGCGGCAGGACGGTCGTGGCGCCGACATGCCAGAGCATGGCCTGGGTGGCGAGCCCCACTTGGGAGAACAGCCGCTCGGAACCGCAGCCGGGAAAATAGAACACGGCTTCGCTTTCCTCTCCGGCCTGCTGCGGGTCACGGATGACCGGCACCATGCGCGGATCGTCCAGCCCTAGCAGGGCGCGGCTGGTCTTCTTTGGCAGACCGCCGGGCATGGGCTTGTTAATGAAATGGATGACCTGAGCGCGCAGTGGCGCATCGCCCACAGTGGCGGGCGGATGGGTGGTCTGGCCCTGGATCAACCCCAGGGACTTGGCCACCCGATGCGCAATGCGCTGCAGCGGATAACTCCATTCGATCATGACCTTGCGCAGGGCCTTGATCGCCGCCGGATCCTCGATCGTGAGGAAGGCCATGGCTAACCGGGTGGCGAGCCGGGTTCTCTTCTGGCCGTGCCGGCTGAGGAAGTTGCGCATGGCGATGGAAACATCACCAAAGTCGATGTCGACCGGGCAGGGCTTCTTGCATTTGTGGCACACGGTGCAATGGTCGGCCACGTCATTGAACTCGGCGAAGTGGGCGAGCGATACGCCGCGCCGCGTTTGCTCTTCATAGAGGAAGGCCTCGATCAGCAGGGAGGTGGCCAGTATCTTGTTGCGCGGCGAGTAAAGCAGGTTGGCGCGGGGTATGTGGGTGTTGCACACCGGCTTGCACTTGCCGCAGCGCAGGCAGTGCTTGATGGAATCGGCAATCGCGCCGATTTCAGATTGCTCCATGATCAAAGACTCGGCTTCCAGCAAGGAGAAAGACGGGGTGTAGGCGCGCGCCAGGTCGCCGCCGGGCAGCAGCTTGCCGGCATTGAAGCGCCCTTGCGGATCCACCTTCTGCTTGAAATCGGCAAAGGTATCGACCTGTTCGCGGGTGAGGAATTCGAATTTGGTCAGACCGATGCCGTGCTCTCCGGATATCACTCCGCCCAGGTCGATCGCCAGCCGCATGATGCGGCCGACAGCCGCGTTGGCTTCCTGCAGCATGGCGTAATTGTCGGAGTTGACCGGGATATTGGTGTGCACGTTGCCGTCGCCGGCGTGCATGTGCAGGGCAATGAATACACGTGACTTCAGGATGGACCCATGGAGTTCATCCATGCGGGCGAGAACGGGCTGATACTCCCGCCCGATAAACAACTGGTGCAAGGGCTTGCGGATATCCTTCTTCCAGGAAGCGCGCAGTTCGCCAGACTGGATTTGACGGAACAAGGCTTTATCGGTAGCCAGCAGGTCGAGCCACTCCTGCCAGCGCGCGCGGATGCCAGTCAGCAGTTCCTGGGCCTTCTGTTGCCGCTCTGCTGTATGCGCGGGGTCGGCGACCGTTTCCTCGTCTTCGAACAGGGGTAGTTCGCCGGCGAAAAATTCCAGCAACGCATCCGTGAGCATGAGCTTGTTCTTGAGCGACAGTTCGATATTGATCTGCTCCACTCCGTCGGAATAGTCGCCCAGTCGCGGCAAAGGAATCACTACGTGTTCATTGATCTTGAAGGCATTGGTGTGCGTGGAGATGGCGGCGGTACGGGCCCGGTCCAACCAGAATTTCTTGCGCGCCTCCGCCGACACGGCGATAAAACCTTCTCCTGCACGCTTATTGGCCAGGCGCACGATGCGGGACGCGACTTCACCCACGACCGTTTCGTCGTCACTCGCCACGTCCGCCAGCAGCACCATGTTGGGCAAGCC
>JBAWGM010000196.1:0-2654 GCA_049592895.1 Thiobacillaceae bacterium
CCCCAAAGCCATGTCCAGAACAGCAGCGAGACGAATACCGCCGCCGTGTTCATCCTGGCGATCCTGCCCGTCATCCAGGTGGTGACGAAGGTCCCGACGACCGTGGCGATCGTCAACGAAGCGCCGGCGACGAGCAGCGCCGTGGATGGAGAGTCAAACTGCATGAAGGCCGCCATGCCAAGCGCGGCTGCGGTGACCGCCGGACCGAAGTACGGGATGAGGTGGAGCAGGCCAGCGGCCACTGCCCAGGCGCCGGCGTTCTCCAGGCCGATCCAGCGCAACACAATCCAGGTGAGGAGCCCCGCCAGCACGTTGGTTGCCAGGAGCATGAGCATGTAGCGCTGGATGGATTCGTTGATGTCATCGAGAACATGCACCGTGATCTTCTTGTCCGACAGCCTAGGCCCCGTGAGTCGGACCAGCTTTCTCTTGTAGGTGTCGCCGGACAACAGGAGAAAGAAAGTCAGGAAAAGCACCATGGCTGCCTGGCCGATTAGCCCTGCGGCGCCCAGGGAGCCCGCCCAAAGGAAGCTTCCCAGTTTGAAGTCGGGCGCGTCGACGACGACGACGCGCGTTGCATGCTGTTTGGGCGTCGAAGTTATGTCTGTCGCCTGGCTTGCTGCCTTTTCGATCTGGGTCGCCGCAGTTTGCATCTTCTGCATGGTACTGGCGTGGCCCCTGTTCAGACTGGCGAAACCGGCCGACAGCTTGGTTACCGCCGCGGGCACCTGATCAAGTATCCTCTGCATCTGCGCACGCAACGAGTAGGTCCCCAGGGCAAGCGCGCATACGACAGCCATCATCACGATAGCGGCGCCCACCACGCGCGGAATCCTGATCCGCTCCAGCCAACCGACAAGGGGGTTCAGGGTGTAGGCGAACAGAAACCCGAGCAGCAGGGAAATGACAAAGCTCTGCGCCCAGTCCAATGCATAGATCACCGCGACCGCGGCAAGGATGATCAGCGCCAGGCCGTGCCCGGCCTTGGGTAATTGGACTGTGGGCAACGACGCAGCCGAATCAGGTCCCTCGGCAGAGGGATCGCTATCCGGAGCATGCGATTCAGTGGTTGTGACTGCTGCCATCGGGTCGGACCTCCGTAATATTGCTCAAGGCCGGTAAACCCCGCTGCTCGGCGCGCGGCGGCTCTTGCCGCAGGCTGCCGAACCACAGCGCATAATGCCGCGTGAACTCCGCCCCCAGAAAGAAAATCAGCGATGAGTAATACACCCACAACAGCAACGCGATCACCGATCCGGCGGCGCCAAAGCTCGATGCCACACCACTGTTGCCCAGATACAAACCGATCGCATATTTTCCCACACTGAACAGGCCAGCCGTGACAGCGGCACCGATCCAGACATCGCGCCACGACAGCGGTGTTTCCGGCAGGGTCTTGTAGATGACCGCGAACAAGCAGGCGATGACACCGAAGGACATCAGGGAGGAGATCGTCGCGAGTACCCAGGCCGAACTACCAAAGACTCCATCCGCATAGCGTTCAAGCATCGCCAGCGCGGCACTGACGACAAGAGAGACGAGCAGCAGGAATGCCAGAACAAGCACCAAGCCAAAGGACAGTAGCCGGGTTCTCAACAGCACGCGGAAGGCCGATCGACGCGTTTCGTCGATACCCCACAGTTCATCCAGACTGCCCTTCAGCTCGGCGAAGACGCTGGTGGCGCCCAGCAGCAGCAGGATGGTGGCCACGAGTGTCGCCACTCGGCCGGAGGCCGGGTCCCGCGCGGCTGCCAGCAATGCCTGGATCGCCCGGGCGCCATTCGGTCCCACCAGCCCTTGCACTTGGGCAACGATCTCGCCCTGGGCAGCCTCAGCGCCGAACAAGTAGCCAGCGACGGCGATGGCCAGCACCAGAATAGGTGTCATGGAAAACAAGGTATAGAAGGCCAGGGCTGCACCTTTGCTGGTGCCCCTATGGTCGATCCAGGATCTCAGCGACTCGATCAGGACGATTTTCAGCCGCTTTGCCCAATCCGTGCCCGCGCCGAGCCAAATTGGTGGCATGACGGTCATAAATTTATGCTATCGATGCGATCAGCGGGACCACATGCAAAACCAAGCGGCGACATTGATAAGGAATGAAAAAGCGCGCCCCACTGCCGTTGCCGGACCTGACATCCGGCAACGGCCCGCGGACAGCCTCGCTTACTTGACTTGCATGCTGTTATTGACGGATACCACACCCTTGACGCTGCGCGCTACGTCAACCGCCGTGTTGATGTCGGCCTGGGAACCGACGAAGCCACTTAGTTGAACCACGCCCTTGAAAGTTTCGACATTGATCTCGGCCGATTTCAGGGTAGGTTCATTGAAAATCGCTGCTTTCACCTTGGTGGTGATGACGCTGTCGTCAATGTACTCGCCAGTTCCCTCGTGCTTCGCCGTGGAAGCACAACCCACGACGGACATCAACGAAACAGCCAGAAAAACCGCGGAAAAATATCTATTAAGTTGTTTCATGTTTGACTCTCCAGCTTTGAGTAAAAAAAGGACTTCATTATTTCCACCGACCGATCAGGTTCGGCGGGAGATTGCATGGTACACGACGAGAAGCAGAACGGCGCAGGCAACGCCCACCAACAGGCTGTACAGGTTGAATCCGGCAACACCCGCCATCCCAAAGGCGATGAAGA
>JBAWGM010000197.1:0-2125 GCA_049592895.1 Thiobacillaceae bacterium
GTAACCGGCGCATTGGTAATGCCTGACGCTGAAGGCCAGCGCTGCCGAGGGCAGTGCTGCGATGACGGGTTGGACCCCCCTACCGGTCATCGTTTAACCACCGAAGTTGCGGGCCGCGACGGTTGTCAGGACGGAGACCAAAAAATCAATTATGGGGTGAATTCGACCAGCATCCGCATTGTCTCTACCTTCAGTCCGTCCTTCCGCATCGCTTTCTGGCCTTCGTCGGACCGCAACGGCTCCTGGAATTTCTCGAAACCGGGACGTGGCCCATCGTTCATGAGGACTGTGTGTGTGTCCCCTTTGATCTCGGTAAAGCAATCAGAGCGGCAACCCTCCATGAGTCTGTTTGCGCCACTGATACTCGCGCCAGATCAAAAATACCACTGCCAAGTCAAAGACCGTCAGAAACACAAGCCATATCGAATGAGTGTGCGTGTAGCGGTAACCTTGGTAGGCGACGAAGACGCCGAGAAACCAAAGCGACAGTGGATAGGCCCAAAGTCTGTTTCGCAACAGGCCTGCCACCAGGAAAAGCTTGACCAGGCCATGAATGACCAAATAGACGCCCGCAAAGACCTTGGCATCCGCAGAGAAGTGTTGGACCGCACCGCTAAGGTAGTTCGCAATTCGATCTTCGGGATCTTCTGCCAATTCAGGGGCCGTAAGAAACAATACGAAGGAGTCAATGAGCTCCTGAGTGACGAACAGGACAAGAAGTCCGCCAACAGTTTCTACCAAGCCAGCCAGTCCCTTGATCCACACACTGCAGAGAAAGAGCGTGTGTTCAACTTTCCTATCGTCATAGCCTTTCATTTGGACGGGAACGATACGTAACCTTGCCGGCACACGGCCCGCGGAAGCAGGCGAAGGCGACTGTAGCGGGTCCGGTTGACCAGTGGGTTCGACGAAGCCGCTACGCGGAGGAGCAGGTAACGACGAACTGGATTCACAATTTGATCTCCCCCCTCTGACGAGGGATTGTCCCATGACGAAACAGGAGGTCATTTTACGATGAAGGTATCAAATGGAAAGCGTTTCGAGCGCAACTACGGGTTGCATCTGCAACATCTCAAGCTCAAGGGGCTGCAACCGAAGACGATCGAGGCGTACTCGCGCGCGATTCGCCGGATCGGCGAGCGTTTCGATGGTCGGATCGACAATCTCACCGAGCAGCAGCTTGCGGACTACTTCACCGAACTGGTTGCGTCGCACTCGTGGAGTACGGTCAAGCTTGATCTCTACGGGTTGAAGTTCTACTACGCGCATGTCTTGCGCGAGCCCTGGGTGGCGCCCGGTCTGATCAAGCCCCCGAAGACCCAGCGATTGCCGGATATCGTCACGATCGAGGAGGCGAAGCGGATCTTCGCCGCCACCCGTGTAGTCAGTTATCGGGTGTTCTACTTCACGCTCTACAGCCTGGGATTGCGCCTCGGCGAAGGGCTGCGACTGCAGGTGGGGGACATCGATGCGGCACGCGGACGCGTGCACATCCGCGACGCCAAAGGCAACCGGGATCGTTTCGTTCCGCTGCCGCAAGCGACTCATCAACTCTTGCAACGCTTCTGGCAAGTGCATCGCAACCCCGTGCTGTTGTTTCCGAATCGCCACGGTGGTTTGAAGGGCGCGGCAAGCGCCACGACGCCGATGGATCCCGGCGGCGTGCAGACCACGCTGCACAAGGTGGTCGAGTCCTGCGGGCTAAAAAAAAGATCACCCCCCACAGCTTGCGCCACTATCTACCCTACCGGACTATGTCGAGTGATATCGGCAAGCGTTGCGATCACGCCCGAATTGTCGACTGCGGCGCAGATGGTATCGAGAGATCACCCGACATAGTTTTGACGGCCTACAGACTATTCAGGAACTCGAGGAGCCGGTCGCCAGGCCGATAGCGCCCTGGTTTGCCGTGCGCCGGGGACGTCTTCGCAAGCGCCTGCTCCTTCATTTCGAGGTTCGCATCGAGATATACCAAATGTGCAGCTGCACATTTTCGATATTGTACTAAACCGCTGACGCGGTAGTGGTAGGCATGGCGCCAGAATCGGTGGATCGGATTTACAGGAATCTCCCATCGGAGAACGATGAAGTCGCTGCTTGCAGCACTTCACTCAATCCCGATAAG
>JBAWGM010000198.1:0-4724 GCA_049592895.1 Thiobacillaceae bacterium
TCCGTGTCGGCTGGAGATTTTGGCGCGCCCGCAATTTGCTGCGCAGCTCGATGGTTTCATCAAGTTCAGGAGCGGGGTGAACCGACTTGGTTTTCCCTTGCACCGGTTTGATGCTGTATTGAACCAGATTCGGGCATTCGAGCATATACACAGTCTCGCCCTCATGACCGGCCTCGTCACCGCCGATGAGCCTCGAGGCGCGGGCTAGCAAGCCAAGCCCTTCTTGCAAGAAGCCGCCATTACAGGCTGATGTTAGCGCTGCAAGTTCGGGGCCTAAACTGGCGATGACCTGCAATCCGAGATCATCGCAGTGCAACATCTGACGGTAGGAGCGGTGCTGGGTTATGGCTGACCTGGCATGCGGAGAAATCTACCAAGGTTGACTTCGTCGCCTGTCGGTATGTGCGGCGATGTAGATAACAGACTGAGGACTCGCAAAATTTAGTTATCGGCACAGTACTTGCTTAGGTGTGCTTATGGCAGCGTATCAAGTGCCCTCAGAAAGAATCCCGGAAGCGGTTCAGCGTGTAGTCAAAGTCCGGCGCGACTACAACACCTGGGTCGCCGATGAAACTCTAGAGGACTACGCACTGCGTTTTGCGCCTCGCAACTACCGCAAGTGGCCGGAAATGCGGGTGGCCAACACGGCATTTGGAGCGTCCTCATTTCTGGTACTGGAGGCGGTGGGGGCAACGCTGCTGGTCAACTACGGCTTTGTCAACGCTGCGCTCGCGATCCTCGCCACGGGCCTGATCATCTTCCTTGCAGGCCTGCCGGTAAGCGTCTACGCGGCCCGGTACTGCCTGGACATGGACCTGCTGACCCGCGGCGCCAGCTTCGGCTATCTGGGATCGACGATCACCTCTCTCATCTACGCTTCCTTCACCTTCATTTTCTTCGCCCTGGAAGCGGCCATCATGGCCTACGCCTTGGAACTGGCCCTCGGCATTCCGCCAGCCTGGGGCTACATTATCTGCGCCCTGGTGGTGATTCCCCTGGTTACCCATGGCGTCACCTCCATCAGCAAGCTGCAGACGATCACTCAGCCAATTTGGCTGATCATGCTGGTGTTGCCTTACATGTTCCTGCTATTCAAGGACCCGGGCGCTTTCTCCGGTATCTCGGGCTATGCCGGCAAGGGTTCCAGCGCCTTTGAGATGCGTCTGGTCGGCGCTGCCATGGCGGTTGGGCTCGCCCTAATTACCCAGATGGGCGAGCAGGCTGACTACCTGCGCTTCATGCCGGAACATGGGCCGGCCAACCATCGCCGCTGGTGGACTGCCGTTCTGGTGGGCGGTCCGAGTTGGGTGGTGCCAGGCGTACTGAAGATGCTGGGTGGCGCGCTGCTCGCCTGGCTCGCCATCAGCCACGCCGTCCCGGCGGAGCGAGCAGTGGACCCGAACCAGATGTACCTGGTGGCCTATGGATATGTGTTTCCGCGCTATGGTTGGGCGGTGGCTGCCACCGCAATCTTCGTGGTGATCTCACAACTCAAGATCAATGTTACGAATGCCTATGCCGGCTCGCTGGCTTGGTCCAACTTCTTCGCTCGCCTCACCCACAGCCACCCCGGCCGAGTCGTATGGGTGGTGTTCAACACCGCAATTGCTCTTATGCTGATGGAACTGGACCTGTTCCAGGCCCTAGGCCGCGTGCTGGGACTGTATTCCAACGTAGCGGTCGCCTGGATGATGGTGGTCGTAGCCGACCTGGTGATCAACAAGCCTCTCGGCCTGTCGCCCGCCGGTATAGAGTTTCGACGCGCCTACTTGTACGACATTAATCCGGTGGGTGTCGGCGCCATGACCATCGCCTCTGCGCTGTCAGTGGCCGCCTACGTTGGCCTGTTCGGCGAGGTCGTGCAACCCTTTGCGACCTTCATTGCCCTGGGTGCAGCACTGGTGTGCTCGCCCCTCATCGCCTGGCTGACCGACGGGCGCTATTACATCGCGCGTCGCGTGGAAGCGGCAAATGAAAACGCAAGCAAGGTTGCGCGGGGCGCCATCCGCAACTGCTGCATCTGTGGCAAGGAATATGAGGATGAGGACATGGCGCATTGCCCGGCCTACCGGGATCGCATCTGTTCCCTGTGCTGTACCCTGGACGCACGCTGCCACGATTTGTGCAAGCCGCAGGCGCGCCTGGGCGCCCAATGGGCGGCGCTGCTGGAACGCGTTCTACCCGCGCGGGCTCGGCCCTACTTGGAGGCGGGGCTCGGGCATTACCTCCTGCTGATGGCGGGTGTGGTGCCGTTTCTGACACTGCTTGTGGGCTTGCTCTACTATCAGGAGGTGCTGGCCCTGGCCGATGGTGCCTACACGCTGATCCCTTCCCTGAAACTATCACTACTGCGGACGTTCGCGGTCCTTCTGCTGGTGTCCGGCGTCGTCGCCTGGTGGCTGGTGCTGACCCACAAGAGCCGACAGGTAGCCCAGGAGGAATCCAACCGTCAGACCGAGTTACTGATGCGGGAGATCGAATCGCACCGTTGCACCGACGATCTGCTGCAAAAGGCGAAGCAGGTGGCAGATCAAGCCAATCAGGCCAAGAGTCGCTATATTTCGGCAATCAGCCATGAGCTGCGCACACCCCTTAATAGCATCCTGGGTTACGCGCAGATTCTGGACGGCGATGGAACAATTCCAGCGAGTCGGCGCCAGGCAGTGAAGGTGATACGCAAAAGCGGAGAACACCTGCTTTTGCTGATCGAGGGTACCCTGGATATCGCCCGCATCGAGAGCGGCAAGCTTACCTTGAACGCATGCGCAATGGGGTTCCAGGAATTTATCCAGGAAATCGTCGGCATGTTCGAAATGCAGGCGCGCAACAAGGGTATTTCCTTCGAGTACCAGCAACAGGGCGACCTGCCGTCGTTTGTACGTGCTGATCCGCACCGGCTGCGCCAGATCCTGCTCAACGTCCTTGGCAATGCGGTGAAATTCACACTCACAGGAAGCGTTGTCCTACGGGTGAAATACCAGCGCGAGATGGCGCATTTCGAGATTGAGGATACCGGGCCAGGCATTCCACCGGAGGATTTGGAACAGATCTTCGAGCCGTTCCAGCGCGGTAGCCGCGTTTCGGCAGGCGCTAGCGGCGGAACCGGGCTGGGTTTGACCATTGCCAAGATGCTCACTGATGTGATGGGGGGCAAACTGACGGTGGAAAGTCCGCCGCCAGCAGGAGCGGCAACAGGTTGTTTGTTCTGCTTGCGCGTCTACCTGCCGCATCTTCGCGCTGCACAGGTGGAACGCGAACGACCGCGCGTCCAGCGCATCGGCTATACCGGCGTGCGCAGACGCATCCTTATCGTGGACAACGAGGAGACCGACCGGGAACTCCTTGCCAGGGTATTGGAACCGCTCGGATTCGTTCTGGCTCAGGCTGGCTCAGGCCAGGCCTGCCTGGACATGGTCCGATGCTTCCGGCCGCACTTGATCTTCATGGATTTGGCCATGCCTGGCATGGATGGTTGGGAGACCATCCGCCGTTTGCGTGACGGCAAGACGGACTCCGAAGTCGCCATCATCTCTGCCAATGCGTTCGACAGGGGGACAGACAATGATGTCGGCATTAGCACTGACGAGTTTTTCACCAAACCCGTGCGCGTTGAAGAGTTGCTGGACTGGATAGGCCGACGTTTGAATCTGGAATGGGCAACCAGGGAAGCCATCGCCAACCTGTCTGATCCTGCTGCCAAAACTGCGCAACTGGTGCTGCCGTCTGACACCTGTTTGCAAGCCCTGGACGAGCAGGTCCGGCTGGGATTTCCGCGCGGTATTCTTGCCAAGTTGGAGGAAGTCGAGAACCTGGATGCCTGCCATGGCGAGTTCGTCGCGGTCATGCGCACGCTCGCGCGCGAGTTCCAGTTCGACGTCATGCGGGAAATCCTGCGCAAGGGTTTCGGCGAGAAAACTCATGGCTCCGCTTGACCCAGCCAACAGCGATATCGTCTTGATTGTCGACGATGTCCCGGAAAGCCTTTCCTTCCTCCACGACGCCCTGGACGAATCCGGCTATACGGTGCTGGTCGCAACCAACGGCGAATCTGCCCTGCAACGTGCGCGCCAGAGCCGCCCTCACGTGATCCTTCTGGACGCTGTCATGCCGGGCATGGACGGCTTTGAAGTGGCGCGCCGTCTCAAGGCTGATTTTTCGACCCAGTCGATTCCCGTCATCTTCATGACTGGCTTGACCGAAACCGAGCATGTTGTTGCTGCATTCTCAGCAGGCGGTGCCGATTATGTCACCAAACCAATCCGACCGCAGGAGGTGCTAGCCCGCATCGCTGCCCACATGCGCAACGCGCGCCAGATGAAACAAGCACGTAGCGTGTTGGATGCTTATGGACAGGCATGTGTATCGATGCGGCCGACTGATGGCATGATCTCCTGGCAAACCCCGTTGGCGCGAACCCTGCTGCTGAAGTACGGAGGACAGGACAAGCATCAGTTTGTCGCACATGTTCACGAATGGCTGCAAGTCGCGCTAACCAGGTCCCCACCGCCCGCACCTTTGGAAATCAGTAGTCAAGAAGGGCGGATAACATGTGCCCTGCATGGTCACACCGACGAGGGGGAATGCCTACTGGTATTGCATGAGGAAAGCGATACCGCAATGACAAAGGTTCTGGTTGATACCTTGCGGCTCACTGTGCGTGAAGCGGAAGTGCTTTATTGGGTGATCTATGGGAAGACCAACCGTGACATTGGGGACATCCTGGG